>SOJT01000193.1 GCA_004376485.1 Candidatus Aerophobota bacterium
ACCATCCCAATAGCGCCAGATAATTAACCATAGTCCAGGGAAGATATCCCTGCTCTCGATAATAGGAAACAGAAGTTGCGCTATGTCTTTTGCTCAGCTTGGAACTATCCTTTCCCAGAATTAAAGGTATGTGAGCAAAGCGAGGAAGGGGGAAACCCAGAGCACGATAAAGTAGAACCTGGCGGGGGGTATTGGGAAGATGCTCATCCCCCCTTATTACGTGGGTTATCTTCATTAAACTATCGTCAATGACGCAGGCGAAATTATAAGTGGGGGTGCCATCGGATTTCAAGATAATAAAATCACCAATCAGCCTATTCTCAAAGCTCACCCTACCTCTTGATAGATCATCTACCCAAGCAGTTCCCGGGGGTACTTTAAATCTCAAGGCAGGTTTTCTCCCCTCATCCTCCAGGCTCTTCCTTTCTTCAGAGGATAGATCCCGGCATTTTCCAATGTACCTGAGCGGTTCCCCTTCTTTCTGAAGCCTCCTCCTGTGATCTTCCAGTTCCTGAGGAGTACAATAACAAAGATATGCCTTTCCCTCCTCCAGGAGCTTGTGAGTATACTTTTCATAAATGTGGAGTCTTTGAGACTGAAGGTAAGGGCTGTATCTCCCTCCTCTCTCCGGTCCCTCATCCCAATCCAATCCTAACCATCTAAGGTTATCAAGGACAACTCGATAGAAATTCTCACTGGAACGAGCTACATCCGTATCCTCGATGCGCAGAATAAACTTCCCTCTGTAATGCTTGGCGAACAGCCAATTGAAGAGGGCTGTTCTTGCCCCACCTATATGAAGTTCCCCTGTAGGACTGGGAGCAAAACGGACCCGAACTTCGGCTCTACCTGAAGCTACCAACTTAACTCCTCTTTAAAAAATTTGGGAGCTTCAGCGACCTCTTGAAGGACCTAAGAGCTAGATCCCTCTCGTATCTACTTCCCACTCCCAAATTCTTGCTTAGCCCTTGCCGGTTTCTTACTTATTCTTATGTCGATCTGCCCGTCGTCTTTTCTTTCTTTTATGCTTGGCAATTTTGGCTCTTTTTCGTCTTTTGTCGGAAACCACTACTTCTCTCCTTCCCCTTGATGACCCCTTCTTGTCTTTTCCAGCATCCCTGAGCACCTTGACCTTGGAAAAACTTATGTGCTCTTGACATTCCTCCCATTAAGCAAAATATCCGGAATCCCTCTTATATCTTAAGCATGGGAGCAGTTTTGTCAACTCCCCTGACCTTTTACCTTGATCCACTGAATACGGGCTTCAGCTATCTCCTTCTCTGGCGATAAGGGATAGCGAGAAATGAGCTCTTGGTAAGCTTTCTGGGCCTCTTGCCATTTTGCCTGTAGTTCACGACATCTAGCTATTCCGAGATTCCCCTGAGGTGCCAGGGCACTTTCAGGATGTTCTCTTAAAGTGAGCTGGTAAACTTTGATAGCCTTCTGAAACTCTCCTATCTCTTCATAACTGGCGGCGAGTCTAATTTCTACCCAGGGAGAAAAATAGTCACGGCCATATCTGTCCACAAATCGCTGGAAGATACGGGCAGCTTCCCGGTATTCCTCAAGATAATAAAGGGAACTACCCAGATAAAAAAGCACTTTCTTTTTATCCCGAAGCAAGAATCTCGCAAGGATGTCATTATAGAGACTCTTTGCCTCCTCATATTCCTCTCGTCTTTTCTCCTCTTGGCTATTTTGAGCTTTTCGATAATGGGAGGTGGCCAGCTCAAAATCCGCCTGAGCCTTTTGGTTGATCCGGTAAGAGAAAAGCGAAAGGATCAAAAAGAAGGTTATTATTCCCGCCCCCAGTAAAACAAAGAAAAAGAATTTTTTTCGATCTATCTTTAAAAGTTTAAACCATCTTTGTTTCCAATCTCGCTTCATTTTCAAGCTGCTCCAATAATCTTTAACCTGCCCCAGGCTCCCATCCGTCCCTCCTTTATGATTACTCCACCCAGCAGCCCGGATACCTCCTTCAATCTCTCAAGTCCTCTAGAGATATCAGAGCTGGTCTTTATTAAGTTTCCCACTGCTGTAGCCATAGCATCAGCCAAAGCAGTAGAGGAAGAGAGGATAACTACAGCATCTGCCTGACCTAGAGAATGAGAGTGTCCAAGGGTTCCCGCGGAACAGCAAATACCCAGAGGTGTATCATCGGGTTCTATCTCAAGAGCAATTTTGCCTGTGAGAGGAGACTGACCAGCATAAATTCCCACTTTTTTTCTCTTTTTGACCTTCATAAAGATATCGCCTCCGTTTTCCACTATAACCTGGTGGCAATCCTCCAGCAGTTTCTTACCTACAAACTCCGCTATAGCTCCGGCCACGGCAGCCAATGGTCCTACACCCGCTATTTGGGCAGCCTCAGCCATGGCTCTCACAATGGGAGGCATCTCTTTCTCGATAGAAAGAGGTTTGAAAGTGGATTTAAATACGGGGTTACGGTAAATATACTGCTCTATATCCTTTCGGCACCAAATCAAGGCTTCCTCTGTCTGGTGAGGTAGCTTCTTATCAGCAAGCACAAGCAGATTGCTTTCCTTTATATCCACCTGGAATGAGTAGAGTTTTCCCGGAGTGATTAACTGGCTGTAGATAGCTCTTTTGTCAATTTTTCTAAGATCTTGGTTTCTTTTGCCATCCATTAGCTAAATCACCCCTCCCTTACCCTGCTACCTGGTTTAACCAGGGGAACTCCCTCCTTACAAAAAGGACATTCGGCTTTTGGATAGGCCTGGATTTCAAGACTCACCAGGCTCTTTGGATAAATTCTTCTCTGAACTAGCTCTTCTTTATTTTTCAAGTCAAAGAATATTTTCCCTCCGCTTCGATCAACCAGACATCCCACCCCGGCTACTTTGCCTCCTGAAAGTTCTACAAGCCTCACAATCCCCTTCACTGAGCCCCCGGTGGTCATAACATCTTCCACCACCAAAACTTTCTCACCGGGGTTCACTCTGAATCCCCGCCTCAGAGTAAAATAGCCCTTCTCTCTTTCGGCAAAGATAGCCCTCGCTTCCAATGCCTCAGCCACTTTCTGACCTACTACAATCCCTCCAATAGCTGGGCTTATTACCGCCTCCACCTCTAGACCTTCAAAGAGATAAGCCAAAGAGCGGCAGAGCTTAGTAGCATCCGAAGGGTACTGCAGCACCAAAGCTGCCTGAAGGTACCTCCCACTGTGAAGTCCGGAAGAGAGCTCAAAATGACCTTCCAGGTAAGCTTCTCTTTCTCTGAAAATAGCCAGTACCTCTTTACTGGTAAGCA
Organism: Candidatus Aerophobota bacterium; assembly: GCA_004376485.1. Lineage (GTDB taxonomy): Bacteria > Aerophobota > Aerophobia > Aerophobales > AE-B3A > SOJT01. The sequence goes on from SOJT01000193.1 coordinate 3,271, forward strand.
TTTTCCTCAAGCAAAGCCTCGAGGAGGAATGAGCACATCCTCCTCTACTCGGGAAGTTCCATCCCAATGGCTCTTCTTGTCAAGCTTCTCAGTCTTGCCTCGGCCACCTGGGAGAACCTCCGAGTAAAATCGGGAATTATGGTTACTATAGGGAAGGCTTTTTTTTCACTTAATCCCTCTATGATATCCATGCACTCTCGAGCTATAGATTCGGCCACAAAAATAATGCCATAGTCTTTCTTGAAAGCTTCCTGGAGCATATTACGTCCCTCTTGAGGGCGAGGACAAATGAGCACGTCAAGACCCATAGATAAAAAAAGAAGAGAAGTTTCTTTATCCCCCAGCACAGCCATCTTCAACATCCCTTATCCTCCATTCAAGAATGCCTCGGCACTATTCGCTCTGGATGGTCCCCCCAACTTTTCTCTCAGAATTTGTCTTAAGAGCTTTATCTCCTGTTTTTTGAGTAGAATGTAGTTCACAAGAGGTTCTTTACCAAAGGTTATATAGTGTCCTCTCCTGGTGTACTCTAAAATGTAACTATCAAAGAATCTCTCCAGGCCAAAAAGACTCTCCTCTTTTTCTAACTCCTCCAAAGCTTTTTTTACAGGTTCGCCATAATCGGTTTTGTCTAATCTGTCCCCTAAAGCTTCTTTAGGTTGAGAAGCCAGCTGAACGAGCTCCTTTTTCTCCACTGTCCCCTTCTCTACCAGAACTCTTTCTAATAGTTCTTTCTCATTTGTCTCCTCCCAGAGCTTGATCCTGAGAAAGGACTGAATGTTGAAAGAATCAATCTGAAGCTCGATAAGATGAGTGAGGAAGAAGTCATGGTACTCCTCTATTCTCATCCTGAGCCACTCAAAAAGATGTCTATCTATAAAACTATCTAAAACCTGGGGATGAGGATGGGCTTCCGTCAAGACAAGAGCCTCTTGAATGAGAGTCCCCAGCTCCGGCAGTAGGTGAGAATACTCTGCTTCTCGAACAGCTTCTTTAAGAATCTCTTCATCCTGTGTTCCCGCCGGGGAAAGCTGCGGTTCCAGAGGCGGTACTAAATTTAGGGGGAGTTGGCTTTGAACATGAAATTTGAGGAGCACTTTTAGATTGTGAAAATCATAATCCAGCCAAAATAGATCTATCAATTCTGGATGAGGGCAGAAGCTCCTGAGGTCCTGATAGGTCCTTCTCAGTTCTTCTCCCAAACCTTTCTCAAATTTCTCTGGAGATATATTTTTTAGGGATTCAGAGTAAGGGGTAATCTTGCCCAAAATCTGCATAGCTTCTTCTATTCCCCTGGCTTCTCTTAGCCGGTTTAGATCAGTTTCTTGCAGCAACTGAATTTCTAATCCCCGAATTCTACCTGTACTGTAGGTATATCGCGTATCCTTAGTGGGTACTTCCAGATATTTTAGAGTCATCTTTCCTCTCTTTAGTCAGACTTACCAACTTTTCCACGATTTCCTGTGTTGCCTGGGGACGAGCTAACCTGCTCACCCCCTGTCGCCACTGGGTTAAGTCAAAAGAATTATTTAAGAAACCCTGGATTAAATCAATTAAATCTTCCTTATCCTTTAATTCAAAAGTTACTCCCTTCTCCGAAAGAAGCTGCTGATTTCTCCTTTCCTGACCAGCCAGGGAATCGATGATTCCCAGAGGCAGCTTCTTAACCAGAGCTTCAGCAGTAGTAAGCCCTCCCGGTTTACTGATAAGCAGATCCGAAATCTCCATTAGCTCATCAACTTTTTTTATATATCCAAGAACCTTTAGAGGCAGATTCAAATGAGACTCTAATGCCTGAAGTTTTCTTTTTAAACGGCGATTTATTCCTGTTACCACCAAAAGTTGAATGGGAAGATGGGAACTGTCCAGGG
>SOJT01000118.1 GCA_004376485.1 Candidatus Aerophobota bacterium
CGCTATTCACCTCTCTATCATTTGGAAAATGCTCAAAAGAGAAAAGAAGTTATCCTGAAAAAGATGTTGAAATTAGGCCTCATCAGCCAACAGGAAAAACAGAAGGCTATGGAGGAAGTTATTCAGATCGTGGGAGGAGAAGAGAAACAAAAGATATATACCGTTCATGCTGCTCCCTATTTTGTGGAGTGGATTCGCCAAAAGGTGGAAGAAAAATATGGTTATGAGAGGTTTTGGCGGGGAGGGCTAAGGGTCTATACCACTCTTGATCTGAAGCTGCAGGCCGCGGCTGAGAAGGCCTTAGTTCCTTATCTAAAGGAGAACGATTTCCAGGGAGCTCTGGTGGCTGTGGACCCTCACACAGGATTCATCAAAGCCCTGGTGGGAGGAAGAGACTTCGCCGAAAGTCAGTTCAACCGGGCTACCCAGGCTCATCGTCAAACAGGATCTGCCTTTAAGATTTTCACCTATACAGCAGCTATTGACGGAAGAAAGTTCAACCCGGTCACGCCTTTCTTTGACGCTCCTATTGCCTTTGAGAGCAGAAAAAAAGTGGGCAAAAGCGGCGAGATCAGAGAAGAAGGAGGATTCTGGTCTCCTCAAAATTATGAAAAATACTATTGGGGAAAGGTGTACCTCTGGCAAATGTTTGCCCACTCTATCAATGTCTCTTCGGTAAGACTTCTGGAAAAAGTAGGGGTGGGGAAAGTTATTGACTATACACATAAAATGGGGGTAGAGAGCAGATTGAATCATGATTTAACCCTAACCCTGGGAACCTCGGGTATGACCCTACTGGAGTTAGTTAGAGGATATGCTACCGTAGCCAATTATGGGATAAGAACCAACCCCATTTTTGTTAACCGGATAGAGGATTATGAAGGAAACGTTTTAGAGGAAAGATTCCCCGAGGGGGAAATAGTTCTCTCCCCAGAAACCTCCTTCGTCATGATTGATCTATTGAAGAAGACCATTGATTACGGAACAGGCCGTCGGGTTCGCTGGATGGGATTTGAAAGACCGTGCGGGGGAAAAACAGGTACCGTGGGATGGCCAGGAGAACCAAATACAGACAAAATAATGGACGCCTGGTTTGTGGGTTTCACTCCGGATCTCATCGCCGGGGTATGGATAGGTAAGGATGACGGAACTCCACTGGGAGAAAAGCTTACCGGAAGCGCAGCGGCTATTCCTGTCTGGACAGAATTTATGAAAGAGGCTCTTAAAGAAAAACCTGTTAAAGATTTCCCATCCCCTCCTGGGGTGGTTTTTCGTGAAGTAGATATCGACACCGGTCTTCCTCCTACCTCTGAGGGCACCAACACCCTCTGGTTCGCCTTTCTTAAAGGAACAACTCCCCAGGCTTATCTTAACCACAAGGGAAAAGAGGCTGCTATTACAGAAGTTAACCCCTCCTACCTTTCCCCTCGGCCATAAGCTATCTGGAGTTGGATAAGAATCTATCTTCATCCGCTCGAGAACTTGAAGCCAGAGTAGGAGATCCCATCGAGATCATAAAAAGGGAGTCTGCAGAAGTTCGGAGAATTAATATTTACAGGCCAGCTTCTCTTTTCAGGATATCCGCCATATCCGTGTATTCCCAGGTGAACTCCTCCTCATCTCGACCAAAGTGGCCGTAGCAGGCGGTCTTTTTGTAGATAGGACGAAGGAGGCCTAGCTTCTCAATGATTCCCCGGGGAGTAATATCGAAGTTTTTCTCTATAAGTTGTTTTATTTTTACCTCAGGAATCTTCCCTGTCCCAAAGGTATTCACCATAAGAGAGACTGGTTTACTTCTTCCAATAACATAGGCCACCTGAATTTCACATTTCTCAGCAATTCCCGAAGCCGCTAGATTCTTAGCGATATAGCGAGCCATATAAGATCCAGAACGATCCACTTTGGTGGGATCTTTACCGGAGAAACATCCCCCACCGTGAGAACCCACTCCTCCATAGGTATCCATAATGATCTTTCTGCCGGTAAGGCCGGTATCTGCCTGGGGTCCCCCTATTTTGAAAGAACCTGTCTGGTTAATGTAGTAGGCCATCTCTTCATTTCTATATTCCTCAGGAATGCAGGGATTTATGACTTTCTCCACTAGTTCATCCTTAATATCTTCTACCTCCACTTCCGGGGAGTGCTGGGCGGAAATAACCACTGCCTTTACCTTATGGGGCGTACCATCGATATACTCTACCGTTACCTGAGATTTTCCATCAGGCCGAAGATAAGGGAGAACTTTTTTCTTCCTCACTTCAGCTAATCTATGCGTCAATCTATGAGCCAGGACGATAGGAAGAGGCATAAACTGAGGTGTCTCGGTAGTAGCATAACCAAACATCATTCCCTGATCCCCTGCACCGTCTCTATCCACGCCTAAAGCAATGTCGGGCGATTGTTCATTAATGGAGGTAACCACCGCACAACTTTTGTAATCAATTCCAAAGCTTGCCTGGGTATACCCTATCTCCTTTAGGGTTCGACGGGCAATATCGGGGATATCCGCATAGCAGGTTGTGGTAATCTCTCCAGCTATAAAGACAAGTCCCGTGGTAACCAGAGTCTCGCAGGCTACTCTTCCCCGGGGATCTTTTTCCAGGATAGCATCCAGAACAGCATCAGAAATTTGGTCGGCAATTTTATCTGGATGTCCTTCTGTAACCGATTCCGAAGTAAACAAATATCTCTCTTTTCCCATTAACTACTCCTTTCTTTGATCATCTATTTCAAGGCCGACCTTAGCAAACCTTTTGGTGTCACCACCGCTCCCTTCATGGAAAAATCAGGGGGAACGAAGACATAATTTGCCAGAATACAATCATCTAGCTCAGCCCCTTTTTCTATTATTACATCATTCCAGAGAATGCATTGGTGTAAGGAGGCTCCTTTTCTGATCCTCACCCTATCACCCAGGATAGTGCCTTCTCCTATCTTCACATCTTCCTCTACCTCACAATTGTTCCCTATGACTAGAGGGGGCACTAAATGAGCTTGAGGGGAAATTCTGTTTCCCTCCCCTATCCAGATACCCTCTTTTATCTGGCGGCCCGGTATATCAATTCCTTTCTTTCTCTTTAGAATATCTTTATGAGCCTTACGATAATCTTCTAGATTACCCACATCGGTCCAATAACCTTCCATAACATAACCGTAGATCCTCTCTCCCCTTTCTACCATAGCGGGAAGAACCTGATTCCCAAAGTCATACTCCCGAGACTCAGGAATATAAGAAAAAACTTCCGGCTCAAAAATATAAATTCCCGTGTTGACCTGGTTAGAAAAAACTTCCCCCCAGCTTGGTTTCTCCACAAATTGACTAATCCTGGACTCCTTGTTGCATAGAGCAATGCCATATTTGAATCTTTCCTCTTCTTCTTTCAAAACCACGGTAGAGATGGCCTGCTTGCGTTTATGAAAATGAAGAACCTCCTTTAAATCAACATTGCTTACTCCATCGGAGCTTAACACCAGGAAAGTTTCCTGGAAATAACTTTCCATTTTCTTCACTCCCCCGGCTGTACCCAGGAGATGTTTTTCCTCAGAGAAAATGATTTGCATGTTAAACTCTCTGGTTCTACTTAAATGATCTTTTACCTTTTTGGCTTCATGATAAAGATTAATAATTACCTCTTCTATCCCCAATCTTTCTAATAGGCTTAATGAATAGAATAGGGAAGGTCGATTCACTATAGGAATCATTGGTTTAGGGAGAATGTAGGTGAGGGGTCTAAGGCGCGTTCCCAGTCCGGCTGCCAAGACCATAGCTCGCAATCAAGTACTCCTTTGGCAAATGAGAGACCAGCTTTAAGCTTCCTGTTTTTTGATAATCTTAACTATCTCTCCCACCGTATCTGCTTTCATTAGAGCCTGGCGAGATTTCCTATTTCTTAATAGACGAGAAATGGTGGCTAGGGCTTTTAAATAATCGCCGGCGGCATTTTTAGGAGCGGCTAACACAAAAAATAAGTAAACCGGCTCTTTATCCAGAGCGTCAAATTCGATTCCCTCTTTAGAGATACCGAAAGCTCCTGTCAGACCTTTGATTCCCGTAGAACGAGCGTGCGGAATGGCTATGTTGTAGCCAATACCGGTACTTCCCAATTCCTCTCTTTCCCGAATGACCCTTAAAAATTCCTCCCGATTCGTGACCTTTCCCGTCTTTTCTAACAAATCGGTCAGCTCCTCCAAGACCTCATCCTTAGTCTTAGACTCTAACCTTGACTTGACAGCCTTTGCATCAAGAAAATCTTTTATCTCCACCTGTGCCCCCTTTTACGTTAGTTCGATGATGCAGAGTTTTTCCCAATCATGCTCCTTATAACTGGGGTTCTATGAGCCCATAACCCCCACTGTGCATTTTGTATATTACATTAACCTGGGCGGTAGCTGCGTTAAGAAAAACTAAGAATTTTTCCCGGGAAAGATCCATCTGCATAACTGCTTCATCCAGATTCATAGGTTTGGCAATCTGAGGAGTGATATGGATGACTTTAGACCGAACTTCAGGCAGGCTCGAAAGTTCTAGAGGCATCTTTTCTTGAGCTAATCTAGCGCGGTGTTTATGAGACTTTAATCTCTCTTTAAACTTGCGTGCCTGCCTTCTCACCTTACCTACGGCTTTCTCTATGGAAACATACACATCCTCAGATGTTCCTTCTCCATAAATAGTAGCTTTTTTGGCAAGAACATTGATTTCAGTGATGTATCTTTCTCTTTCCATTTTCAAAATGACTTTAACCGATACCACTTTATCAAGGTATTTTGTGAGCTTTTCTAGCTTTTTCCGAATATGTTTATCCACCTCATCCTGAATGGGAATATGAATTCCGCTTACTTCGATCTTCATCATATCGAGCCCTCTGGATAAGATCCCCCTCCTTAAGAGAACCACCTTATGGTTAGTCCCCCCTAAAGATCAATCACTTTCTTTTACTAGCAAATCTCTCCCGGCAGCTAGACTTCCGGTCCTCTGTCAAGAACGTTTTTTCTCTTCTTTATTCTACTTCAGTCAGACAATTAAAAGGTGAGTAAACTCAATCTGCCTTATCTTCTACTTCTGCCTTATCTTCTACTTCTGCCT
>SOJT01000093.1 GCA_004376485.1 Candidatus Aerophobota bacterium
GAAAAATTGGGGGAAGCGCTCAAAGGAGAAGAAACAGAGCCTTTTTCCAACATGGATCGATCCTGATGGATAATAAGATCACCTCTGAAAGCAGAAAAGAAAAAAAAGATAGGGGGAAAATTATAGATAGTCTAGTTTGGGGATTTGAGAAAGGATTGGGGATAAGATTACTACCTGGCCAGTTAACTAAACAAGAAGTAAAATTATCCCAGGAGTTAAAGGAGATCAAATACAGCACTCGAAACTGGAATTACCGAAGATAGATATAGTTTCCTCTTCCTGTAGAGTCACCTTCTTAAACTGAAAGTCGGGAAAAGATGGAATTTACCGAAACAGTGGGAAGTTGGGGATAACGTTCCGAAAAATAGTGTGAAAAATAGTAATTTGGCAGATGGTTCCCTCCACTTTTAAAATGAAATAACAGCTTTTCGGAGTGCTCTAAAATCTAATAAAAAGTCAGTAGTATCATGGTAGCCAAAAGAATTTTTTTCTTGACAGATTATACATATGTTCTACTATTCTCACAGGAACAATAATCAAAAAAGGAGGATGCAAAATAATCAGATATGAGAGTTAAGATAGTAATACCAAACTCATCGATTAAATTTAGAGATAGCCAAGTTGAAGAGCGAAAGAAGACAGCCTCACCTGGAAATGAAGTAGAAGTTGTATGTCTAAGTCATGGACCAGTATCTATTGAATCAGCATATGATGAGGCTCTTGCAGCCCCATATATTATCGAGGAAGTCAAAAAGGCAGAGAAAGAGGGTTATGATGCAGTAAGTTTAGATTGTGCCATGGATACTGTTGTAAGAGCCTGCCGGGAAGCACTTACAATACCTGTTACCAGTGCAGGGGAAGCGAGCTACCTTTTGGCAATGGGGTTATGTACTAAGTTTTCGGTAGTCACCGTATTAAAAAGTACTGCCGATGAAATCAAAGAAAACATAAACAAGTATGGTTTTGGAAGCAGGGTAGCCTCGGTACGATTTGCTAATATTCCCGTATTGGACCTAGAAGATGAGAAAAAATCATTCAAGGCTATTTTGGCAGAAGCTAAAGTAGCTATAGAAAACGATGGGGCAGAAGGTATTGTTCTTGGATGTACAGGCATGTCATCTTTAGCAAAAGAATTGCAACAGGAATTAGGAGTGCCGGTAATTGACCCGGCAGTGGCATCATTAAAGTTGGCAGAAATATATGTTACTATGGGTCTTAAAACGAGCAAAATTGCGTATGAGGTACCCTCAGAGAAGGAAATACTTTAGAAAAGAAGGAGGAAGAGAAGATGCCAGAGAGGTTTGAATTAGAATTAGGAAAAGCGAGCTATATAGTAGCTCATGAAATGTGTAGAATCAAAAAAGGAGAATCCGTAATACTAACAGTAGATTCAGCAATGTATTTTAAACCGGTAGTAGAAGTTGCCAAAGCAGCTGAAGCTGCTGGCGGGAAAGTAATGGTAGCGTGGCATACAACGCCCAATGGTTATGGCAAAGTGGCTGATCCACAGTTACCGGAATCTCTTAAAAAAGCCATACCAGCAGCAGATGTATGGATAGAATTCAATAACCAGTGGCTCCTATATTCCACTCCGTGGATAGAGGCGATGTCCAACGGGAGGACGCGGTACCTTTTTCTAGGAGGATTAGATCCAGAACGCATTGCCAGATGTATTGCCAAACTCGATATGGATTTGCAAGAAAAATTTCAGAATAAGGTGGTCGAGCTCACGAAAAAAGCTTCCAAGATGCGTGTTACGACACCAGCAGGTACTGACGTTTCTTTTGAGAATGTACCCGAACGCCCCATTACCAATGAGCTGCGAGCAGATGTACCGGGACCACATTTTCTGGTAGGCCAGATTGGATGGGCCCCTCGTGAAGAAAGTATTAATGGGGTTATAGTATTTGATGGATCATTTTCTGGTGGCGGGGAAGCTGATCTCGGAATCCTTGCTCATCCGATTGAATTGACCATAAAAGAAGGGAGAATTGTTGAAGTTAAGGGTCAGGATGAAGCCAAAAAGATGAGCAATTGGCTGAAAAAGCTCGGTGATCCGAATATGTATAATTTAGCTCATATATGTTACGGGTTCAATCCGGGAGCAATACTCACAGGGTTATGTACTGAGGATGAACGTGTATGGGGATCTACTGAATGGGGAAATGGTTATCAGGGACCCATGTTTGAGGGTAGTCTGGGAGACGCTGTATCCCATGCTGATGGGATATGCTTGAATTCGACTGTATGGGTAGATGATGAATTGCTACTCAAAGAAGGGAAAGTAGTGCATCCCGAACTAAGCGAGCTTGCACAGGCAATGGGAAAATAGATGAGCGATTTTGGGGTAATGTGAAGGTGCGAGTGATAGATTTGCCGGGGAAGATCAAATTAAAAGGGTAAGTTGGAAAGTACTTAAATATGTAAAGAAAAAACAGGAGTTAGATCCTTAGAAGGGAAAGCTAAAAATGAGGCTGGAGGGAGGTGAGAAGGTAGAGACAGGCCGTTAGCGGGGACAGAGAGAGCTTTCCACCGAAAAATGAACGATGTGCAAAAGATATTGAAAAAATTATTAACCAAGGGAGGGACTATATGTTAAGGAAAATATTTAAAAAAAGCAACCTGAAACTGATGATCGTAGGGGGCATTGGGGTATTGCTGGCTGTTGGACTTGTCTCCAGCATTTTGGTAGCATCAGCAGAAAAGAAGGAAGAACCTATACGAATTCTAGGTACTGTTGCTTTTTCAGGGGCTGCAGGTAACATAGGTCCGGCTTATGACAGAGCTATGAAATTGGCTGTGGAAGAGATTAATAGAGAGGGTATAAAAGGCTTTTCAGGGATTGAATATAAGGTTATAGATACCGAGACCAAACCTTCCGTACTTAAGAGAAAGCTCAGCAGAGAAGTGGGAACTTGGAAACCTGATGTAATGGGAGGAGCAGCTCTTGAAACTACCATTAGCCCGCTATGTGTGGAAGCGCCGAAGTATAAGATTCCATGCTTTGTGGGAGGGCACCTCAGTATGAGTAAGTATCTTCCTCCTGGAGAAGTTCCAGTAAGCAAATGGGTAGTCTACTATGGTTATGCTGATTATTTTGCCGGTCAGCTTGCGGGCAGGTTCTTTGAGGAAATGGGAGCAAAAAAGGTAGCACTCATAGGAGGGGATTACGATTGGGGATACAGTAATGGTATGGGCTTAAAAGCCTATTGGGAAGAGAACGGTAAACCTTTTGAGATAAGCCCGGTCATCTATACTCCACTTGACAAAACAGATTACAGCACTGAAGTATTAATCATTAAAGAGGAAAAACCGGATGCGATTTTCTGTCCATATACTGGAGCTGGATGGTTTAGTGTGGCTAAACAGTTGCGGGATGCTGGCGCCATGCCCCGGATAATGCTCTATGGTACTACCTATTCAAACATGGGAGGGGCCAAGATAACCGGAGAGTATGGAGCAGAAAATATATATACCCTTGCCGATCATGATCCAACGAGCGAAGCCTGGAAAGAGTTTGTAAAGAAATGGAAAGCTAAATACGGTGAAAAAGCTTACCCTGAGGCATACACCAATAATTACTATCAAGTGATCTACTGGATTAAAGAAGTTTATGAAAAGGCGGGGACCAAAGATCCTGATGTGATTATTGATTTGATGCAAAAAACATCGTTCCAAAACGTATGTATTAGTCCAATGGGACCATTGGACGGATATGGAAACAATAAAGGCGCTAAGGGTGCGATCATTAAGTTCGTACCTGGTTCTTCTGATCTGGATCCTACCTTTGGTCTCCATCCAGAATTGGTGAGAGTGTACGAAACCCCTGAGAGTACTATGCTGGAAATACTCGATGCATTGAAAGGATTCAAAAAACTTGAATCAGGGGAAAAATATGAGAGAGCGCGGTAAAATATAGTTCAGGAGTTTATTGTCGGCAAATAGAAATATCTAGCTAAGAAGGGTGGATTAAAAATTAACCATGTTGATGATAAGAAATTTACACAAAAGGTTTGGTGGACTTCATGCTCTTGAAAACGTTAGCCTTGTTCTGGAAAGCAGAAAAATCTGGAGCTTGATTGGGCCGAATGGCGCTGGTAAAACCACTCTTTTTAACTTGATAACGGGAACCCTTCCTGCAGACTCGGGGAAGATTGAATTTATGGGTGAGGATATTACAGATATGAAACCCCATGAAATCTGCAGGAAGGGAATTGCCAGAACCTATCAGCAGAAGAACCTTTTCCCAAACTTAAGTGTTTTTGACAATGTAGTTGCAGGAATGTTAAAGGAGAGTATGGAAGAGCAGAGGAGGAAGGAAAGAGTTTATGAAATCCTAGAGTTTCTCGGGCTAGAAGAGAAAGAAAAAGAGATTGTTTCAAGTCTCCCCCCACTTGATAGCAAGCTGGTTGAATTAGGAAGAGCATTGGCTACGACTCCCAAGTTAATACTATTAGATGAACTTGTAGGTGGCCTAGTTCCGACAGAGATAGAGAAAATTTGTCAAATTGTTGAAACTCTCCGTGATCAAGGATACACCATATTCCAGATAGGACATGAGATAAGACCCATTATGAGAACTTCTGACTGGATTTTCGTTTTAGATGAAGGATGCAAAATAGCTGAAGGTTCACCTGAGGAAATAAGAAACAATAAAGATGTCCACAGTGTATATCTGGAATAAGAAAAGAGAAGACCCTTGAGCGAGCCCATTTTAGAAGTTTCTGGCTTGACTGCCTGCTATGGCATGATAAGTGCTTTAAAAGGTATAGGTTTCTATGTTAATGATAACGAAATTGTCGGTATAGTTGGGCCAAATGGCGCTGGTAAAACCACTCTGCTTGAATCTATAGCAGGATCGATGCATATAAAGGAAGGACAGATTAATTTTTTAGGTCATCAAATTGAGAGATGGCCTGTACTTAAACGCCGTCAACTTGGATTAATGCTCGTACCTCAAGAGGGAAATATTTTTCCCCTGATGTCTGTTAAGAAGAATCTTGAGGTGAGTGTAATTCTCAGTAACCGGGCTAAGAAAGAAGAACTCATTGACCGCGTCTATAAACTCTTCCCTGTCTTGTGGGAGAAAAGAAGGCAAATAGCCAATACTCTAAGCGGTGGGCAACAGAAGATGCTGGCTGTTGGTATTGGTATAGCTTCAAATGCAAAGGTTATGCTGATTGATGAGCCTTCAATAGGCTTAGCACCTAAATTGGTGACCAAATTGTTTGAAACTCTGAAAAAGATAAAGGAAGATACCCGTACGACAATCGTGCTTTCTGAACAGAATATAAAGGTTCTTAATATTGCGGATAGGCTTTTTGGATTGGAAGCCGGGGAAATTAGATTTGACGAAAAAACAGAAAATCTCAGTAGAGACGTGGTAAAAGATCTCTACCTAGGATCCATTAGTTAATTTTTATGAGGAAATAGTATGATCTTAAACGGTATCATCACCGGGTTAATCATGGGTGGGATTTTGTCTCTTCCTGTACTGGGTGTAGCAGTTATTTATGGTATAACTGGTATCCCAAATTTTGCTATAGGGGTCATCGGTGTTTTTGGAGGTTTTTTAACGTGGTATTTCCTCTCTTTTAATATGGGGATAGCCATCTTAGTTGGAGTAGTATTTTGTTTCGCTATTGGATATATTATACAGCGGATATTGCTCACACCCATCAGCGAAAGGGGAGGAGACTCTACCTTATTTTTTATAGTAACGGTTTCTCTTGGTTTTGTTTTTGAGGGTTTGATGAGAGCAATTTTCCCTCGACCCAGCATATCCCTGGCTCTGCCCCGTATAGGAACAATAAATATTGCAGGAGTTACAGTAGAAGGCTTCAAAATTTTTGCTCTTCTCTTTGCACTGGGGACTTTAGTAATTATACGTCTATTAGAAGAGCATACAGAGATTGGAAAATCCTGGCAGGCAACATCTCAAAATCTAAAATTGGCAAAACTAATTGGAATCAAGACTAACCGGGTGTTCAGTATTGCCTCGGGTATTGGCTGTGCTCTGGCTTGTGTGGGAGCAATTTTTTGGGGATCATTGTATAACCTGAACCTGATGACTGGCTGGGACTTAGGTTTTCTTGGATTCATTATTGCTGTGGTAGGAGGGATTGGAAATATATGGGGTGGAATAATCAGTGCCTTAATAATGGGTATGGTAATGAGTTTTAGTGGATACCTGCTCGGTGGTATGTGGCAGAGTGTTATTTTGTATTTCATTGTTATTCTTGTTCTAATAGTTGCTCCAAAGGGGATTTTAGGCAGTGAAAGGTCGTTATGAGAAAATAGGAACAATCTTAATACTTTTGTTACCTTCCTTGTTTGTTTTCAAAGGAGGCTATCTACAAGAAGTAACAGGATACGTGTATTTATTCCTGATACAGGGTTATGTGGCATGGTTTCTCTTTTTTAAGAGTGGCCAGCCATTTTTTGGTTATTCCGTCACCATGGCCATAGGGGCTTATGCAACAATAGTCCTAACAGAAATGTTTCAATGGCCTTTGTTTGTGTCAATATTCATAGGTGCAGTGTTAGCCACGGTGATAGCAGTCATTATGTTCCTTTCTACCAGTAGAGCCCGAGGTTTTTATGTAAGCATGGCCTCCTTCTTACTTGCCATTCTCTTTCCTAAATTAATTGAAGCATTGCAGCCAATTACAGGAGGTAGAAGTGGTTTATATTTTGGTGGACTCACTGCTTTAGTAGGATATAAAACTCTATATCTCTTGGTAATATTCTTAACAGCAGCAATAGTAGCTTTCTTTTTATGGATTATGGGAACCAAAACAGGAAGAATTTTAACTTTAATATCCGAAAATGACAGATTAACACAGACGGTGGGGCTCAATACTCGCAAGTATAAGATACTTGCCTATAGTATTGCTGGATTCATATCCGGATTCGGTGGTGCTTTATACGTTAATTATACCGGGTTTATTTCATCGGTGGATATAGAAGTTTTTACCACTCTATATATCTTTTTCATTCCTCTTATAGGAGGAAGTAAGGTTTTCTACGGCCCCGTTTTAGGTGCGCTTTTTGTAATACTTATACCGGAACTTTTGGTACCAGTTGAAAGGTACCTTCGTATATTTTTTGGATTAATTTTCATATTGGTAATAGTACTTCTTCCCGAAGGATTAGCACCGAATATACAAAAATTATTAAGAAAAATGAATCCGAAACGTGCTTAAATAACCTTTTGAGGATGATGACCTTAACTATATATTAATAAGGTAAATGCAGAGACTCAGGAAAGGTGTCAAATTTCTGCCAAACGCAACGTGAAAATAATATCATGTCTGTGAGCACTTCTGATTTTTGGAGGAAACATGCCAACCATAAGTGATCTGGAACTATTCAAGGCTGCCTATAAAACAGTTAAGGAAATTATAAGAGTAAAGGAAGGTGAAAATCTCCTCATTACTATTGACTCTATCAGTGACTTCAGGGTGGCAGAGGAAATGGCCAAAGCGGGAGAGGCGCTTGGTGCCAAGGTGATGGTGGCTTGGCATTCCACACCAAAAGGGTATGGAAAAGCAACTGACCCATATTTGCCTGCTCCGCTTATAGCAGCATGTCCTGAAGCAGATGCGTGGATAGAACTTAATAACCAATGGTTACTATATAGTACACCCTGGGAACGGGCGGTAACAAACGGCCGTACGCGAAATCTTATGCTTGGAGGTTTATCAACCGATCAGTTGATTCGCTGTATAGGAGAAGTAGATATTGAAGCTCAAATAGCCTTTCAGGAAAAAGTTGTTGAGATAACAAAGCGTGCAAAAAAAATGAAGATTGTTAATGCTGCGGGGACAAACATAGAATTTGAAAATGATCCCCATCGCCCTTTTGCCAACGAGCACATTGCTGACAAACCGGGGGGACATTTTCTAACAGGACAGATTGGATGGGCGCCTAGAGAAGAAACTATCAATGGAACACTAGTCTTTGATGGTGCTATTTCAGGTGGTGGTAAAGCAGATATAGGGGTGGTCTCAAAGCCAGTTATATACGAAGTTAAAAAGGGAAGAATAAAAGAAATACGAGGTGGAAAGGAGGCGGAAATTGTTAAAAAATGGTTTGAAAAATTAAACGATCCCACTATGTATTTAGTGGCACATGTTTGTTACGGTTTTAATCCAAATGCAAAGCTGGGGTACACTGCTACGGAGGATGAAAGGATATGGGGAAGTACGGAATGGGGTTTTGGCTATCAGGGTCCAATGTATTCGGGTGGTGAGCCTAGAGTGGCAGCTTCCCACATAGACGGCATATGTTTGGCGTGTTCGGTATCATGTGATGAGGAGCCCCTAACTGAAGAAGGTGAAGTTGTACATCCGGATTTAGTAGAATTAGCAAAAGCCTGCGGTCATTAATGTATTCTGCACTGGTGCTCACTTAAGATAACTGCTGTTTTTTGAAGTGTAAAACTAAATCTAAGGAAAAATCGATGAAGCGAGAATTAGTAAATACCTTCTTTAGAATGGTTCAAATTAGCAGTGAATCTGGCAATGAGAAGGAATTCATACATTACCTCAAGGATTTATTTACCAAAGAGCTGCAAGCTGAATGTGTTCTAGATAAATTTGGGAACCTAATAGCAAAGGTGAGGGCCAAAAACTCAGGCTCAATTGAACCAATCTTCTTTGGGGTTCATGCAGATACGGTTAAACCCGGTAAGGAAATTGAACCAATTCTCAAAGATGGAATAATACATTCCAAGGGAGAAACAATTTTGGGTGCAGATGACAAGGCGGGTATAACAGAACTCTTTGAGGCGATCAGAACAGCCAATTGTTATCCCCCGATAGAGATTGTGGTTTCAAGGAAAGAGGAGACAGGTCTCAAAGGGTCCAAGAATACTGATGCATCTCTCCTCAAATCAAGAATGGGGTTTGTAATCGATACGGATAATCTAGAGGATATTATTGTAGGGGGGCCCTCCTACATGAGTATCAAAGTAGATATAACAGGTAGGGCTGCTCATGCAGGGATGGAACCAGAAAAGGGGATATCTTCTATTAAAGCCGCATCGCATGCCATATCAATGTTAAAAGAAGGTTGGATCGATGATGAGACAACGGTAAACGTGGGGGTCATCAGGGGAGGTGAGATTCTCAATGCCGTACCAGAAAAAACAGTAGTCAAAGTTGAATGCCGTAGCCAAAACCATGAAAAGTGCCTTGGGCACAGTAACCTGATAAAACAGATATTCCTTACTGCAGCAGATTCTATCGGAGCAAGGGCAGATGTCACAATGGAACTCCTGATAAGGTGTTACCGCATTTCAGAAGATGCAGAAGCTGTTACAATTGCGAAAAAAGCTATCAGCAGCGTAGGGCTGCATCCAAAGGTCAAGGTTATATGTGGTGGAACAGATGCTACTCATTATAACGAAAAGGGTATCGAGACAGTGGTGATAGGGATGGGAGTTCAAGCGGAACACACAAAAGATGAGAAAATAGCAGTAGCAGATATGATAAAAGGTGTGGAGATTATTCAGCAAATCTTCGAGGACTTATGTGAGAGAAGTTAATTATTAACAGCTTTTATAGCAAAAAGTAAGGGTATCAAACTTCTCTCTTAAAGTGAGGTGAAAGATCGATGTCTATGGATTTTGATGTGCCTCTTTTTGAAACCATGTATAGAAGGAGAACCAGGAGGTTTCCTCAAGGGGGGAAATTGCTCTCACGACGTGCTGGCCTCAACTACAACTCTAAAGAGCAGCCAATCCCGCTCAGTGAGCTAGAAACAGCAATTTTATGTTTCGCTACCTCAGGGATAACAGGAGTGACCGTAGAGGAGATTAGGCATCTCCTTGGACATTTGACAGTGATAGGGAGAACTGCAGCCAGTCCTTGTGCTTCCCTTACTTTACATCTGTTCTTTAGCAATGATGAGGGGGTATTTTACTACAAAACAGATTCCACAGATGAGATCATTCCAAAAAAGCGAGTTAGGACAAAAACTCTAGAAGATAGAAAGGAAATACTTGAGGATTATAAAAAGAACACCACCAAGCTAAAAGACGGAAGAATAGACATTCCCCGTGACGTGATCGGCTCAGCATTTGAGAGCATGGTAAACTTACCCGGAACTACTCTGTTCATACCGATTGCTGATACCACAAGAGAGTATATCAATTTGTTGTTCACTGGCTTAGCCCAATTTAGATGGCAATTGTGGGATGAAGTCAAGAATCAGCCTGCAGGAGTTGGTAAATGGATAGATGATGGATTCTTAAATGGTAACCGGATGACCATAACCCAGTATGAATCCATGCTGCCATGGTTGTGCAATCTCGAAGCTGGCATGGCCATGCAAAACTTATCCCTTGCAGCTACGGCCATGGGGCTTGGTTCCTTCATGATGCATACTATCGACCTTCCAACAGTAATGAGGTCATTGAACATGCATTTCGAGCAGCTCGAAAGGGAACCATTCCCTCAAGCAACCGTTAATCCAGTAGGAATAGATGGCATATTGGAGGGATATTGTCCGCCATACAGAACAGTGGAGGAAGCGGTGGAGGAAATAGCTGCTAAAAAGTGGGGCTCTGAGGGCATATATGGCAAAAAAGGGTATGACCTTCCCAAGCCAAAGATATACGAATCAATCGTAGAAATCACCAAGTCATACTGTAGCTATGTGTATGAAACGTATGGCAGAATACCAAAATACCACGACGCCATGTTTATACCTATTCTTGCTCAAATTCATCATCTGGATACCGGCTTCTATGAGAAATTTTTCCCTGAATATCTTGACGAGATGGATAAGGCCCATATGTCTACATGGCATTCTGAAAGGACGAAATAACAGCGAATATTTTTATGAAAGAAGGGTCTCTATGCCATCAAAGAAAGGAGGTGGTGGACATTACTGAAGACCGTACGGAGCAAATATGCGCGTGCGATCCTGTAAGGAGCATTAGACCAAAAGGAGGTTTATGATGTCTATCCGACAATTTGCCAAATCGGTTGTTTTTGCCGTAGTGGTCTTAGGGGTTGCGATTACAATCGTGGGCACCGACATTGGAGTGGCAGTCGCCAAGAACATTTTCACCATGAGCAACACTCAGGAATTTGGAACAATCGATCCTGCTCGTGGAACGGACTACACCGAGTCCTACGGTATGTTGAATGTGTACGATCCCTTGGTGTTCCCATCCCCAACCGGTAAGATCGAACCCAAGTTGGCCAAGAGCTGGACAATCAGTGCTGATGGGCTCTCGTATACCTTTGAGCTAAGGCAGGGCGTGAAATTTCACGATGCCACCGAGCTAACCGCTGAGGACGTCAAATTCTCGATGGAGCGAATACTAGCCTTAAAGGATGGTTATTCGTGGCTGTGGTCGGGCATCGTTAAGGAAGTCACGGTTGATGGCCCATTCAAGGTTACTTTCCACCTGAGCAAAGTATACGCTCCATTCCTTTCTACTCTCCCCTGGCTGTTCATTGTGAACAAAGATGTGATCCTGGCTCATAAGCAGCCCGGAGATTTCGGGGAGTTCGGCGATTACGGCACCAACTGGCTAGCTGTAACTACCAATGAGGACGCCGGTTCCGGACCTTATACTCTCATGGCCTGGGATCGGGGGCGCGAGATTGTTTTCGAGCGCTTCCTTGACTACTGGGGAGGATGGCCTCATGGAGACAAGCACATCGACGAGGCACACAGTATCTTCTTGCAAGAAACAGCAACGGTGAAGACGATGCTGCGAAGAGGCGAGCTAACCATGGTAGAACATTGGCGTACCTATCCCGATTATCAAGACATGGCCAAAATCCCTGGCGTTGAGGTGCTCACCTTCTTGTCTCCTGAAGAGATGAGTTTTAAGATTAACACCAAAAGGCCTCCCACTGATGACATTCATATCCGGAGAATGTTGGCCTGGGCGTTTGATTACGAGACGGTGATCCAAACGCTGGAACCTGGGTCAGGTCCCGCAAGAGGGCCAATCCCCGCTAGTATTCCTGGCCATAACCCCAGGGTTTTCCAATACCATATGGACCTGGATAAGGCCCGCCAGGAGCTCGAACAAAGCAAGTACTATCCTGATGTTCCAACCATTACCCTGGTGTTGCCCACCGGGCTTGAGAACCGGCGCAAGATGGCGGTTCGATTCAAAGAAAAACTTGAACCGCTCGGAGTGAAACTTGACATCCATATTGAACCGTGGGGACGAATGACCGACCTGGCCACTACAGTAGAGACGACACCGAACATCATGGTGACCTCGGTGTCCTCGAACTACCCTGATGCCGATACCTATCTCAACTGCATGTATCACTCACGGGGAAGCGGCACCTGGATGTCCACGGAGTGGCTGCAAGATCCACTGGTGGACCAACTGATCGACCAGGAGCGGACCACGCTCGACCCTGAAGAACGAGCCCATATTATGAACGTTGCCCAAGCTGTCATAGTGGAGCGTTGCCCTGATATCTTTGTCTACGTCATGCCTCTGCGGGTGGCTATACAAGACTACTTAAAGGGCTTCACCTACAGACCGGTTATGAGCTTCTATTACTACTTCTACGACTGGTGGTTCGAGAAATAACTAGTCACAGAGGTTCAAAGGGAGGGGAGTCAAACTTCCCTCCCTTTTCCTAGAAAGGAACAGCATGCGGTTTTCTTACTTTGTATTACGCCGGTGGCTCTACTCGATTTTGGTTTTGTTCGGACTTTCTATACTGATATTCATTATCGCCCGCATGCTCCCAGGTGATCCAGCGCGGCTAGCGCTAGGGCCTTTTGCTTTACAGGAGCAGGTTGAACATCTCCGACACGTAATGGGGATGGACAAACCCCTGCCCCTCCAATACTGGACGTACATTACCGGGATATTTCACGGCGATTTTGGCCTCTCTTTTCAGACCCGGAGGAACGTAGCGCTGGACATTGCTCATTATCTGCCGGCCACGGTTGAGTTGGTTCTCATGGCCATAGTCTGGGTATTAGTGCTTGGAGTCCCGCTGGGAGTACTGGCAGCGCGCTACAAGGATAGTTGGGTGGACAATTTGGTGCGGGTTATGGCATTCATCGGTGTTGCCGTTCCCCCATTTGTCGTGGGACTCTTTCTCCAGCTTACCTTTTCTTACCTTCTAGGCATTCTGCCTACCACAGGACGACTAAGTTTGATGACGCCTGCTCCTCCTCTTCGAACAGGACTCCTCTTGCTTGATAGTTTGATAGAGGGAGACTTTAGTGCGTTGGGGGATGCGTTAAAACACATCATTCTCCCTTCTTTTGCCATTGCCATGACAGGCATAGGACAAATTGCCCGACTGACAAGGGCAAGCATGAGCGACGTTGCTAACCAAGATTACATAGAGGCATCTCGCGGATTTGGCATACCTAATCGAGTTATAGCTTTCAAGTATATGTTGAAGCCTGCTTCCATTGCTCCTCTTACCATCTTAGGGCTGACCTTTGCCTCAGAACTGAGCAACGCTTTTCTTGTAGAAACGGTTTTCGCATGGCCTGGACTAGCCAAATATGGCATCCGTGCCATCCTGAGAAAGGATTTCAACGCCGTTATGGGGGTTGTTCTTATCATTGGTCTTGCTTTTGTCATTGTAAATCTAATCGTTGATATCCTGGCTGGGTATGTGGATCCTCGAATCCGCATTAAACACGAGGAGGGGGAGTAAACCAAAAGGAGGTTATGATGTCTACTCGAGCATCCCACCATCAGGTAACCACGGGATTGAATGAGACGCGATGGATGATCATCAAGGATCGTTTGGGAAGAGGATGGTATAAGTTCAGACGCAATCCGATCTCTCTTGTCGGTGGGGTTATGGTGCTCTTATGCGTGTTCCTGGCTATTTTTGCTCCCTATGTCACCCCCTACCCCAAACATGCTGGAGCATTTACCGATTTTCAAAACGCCTTTCAAGCACCAAGCAAATCACATTGGTTGGGAACAGATGCACTAGGCTGTGATGTTTTCACTCGCATAATCTTTGGTTCTCGGATTTCCCTTATGCTTACGGCGGTGGTATTAGGCATCAGCGTGCCAGTCGGGGTTTTCCTTGGTCTTATTTCAGGATATATGGGTGGAAAGACTGAAACAGTAATAATGAGGGTGACTGACGTTTTCTTATCTCTGCCTGCCCTGGTGATGGCCTTGGCAATCTGTGCCGCTTTCACTCCCAGCATCGATAAAGCCATGCTCGCAGTGGCCTCCATTTGGTGGACATGGCACTGTCGCCTGGTGAACGGTATCACCCGCTCCATCAAAACAGAGGAATTTGTCCAAGCCAGCAAGGTATTGGGAGCTAGCCCTTTGAGAATAATCTTCAAAGATATTCTTCCTAATTGTGCCTCACCGGTCATAGTGAAGATTACCCTGGATGCCGGCTTTGTTATCCTGGTCGGGGCAGGATTGAGCTTCTTAGGCTTAGGTGCTCAGCCTCCCGCAGAAGATCTAGGAACGATGATTTCTTTTGGTGCCAAGTATCTACCGGAGAGATGGTGGATGACGGTCTTCCCTAGCTTGGCAATTTTCTTTATTATCTTGGGATTCAATCTGTTGGGTGATGGATTGCGCGATGTCCTGGCTGTGGAAGAAGGGGTCTAACAGATGGAAGAAAAAGCTATATTGGATATACGGGACTTGCACGTCTGGTTTCGCGTTTACGAGGGCGTCTCGCGGGTATTAGACGGAGTGAGCTTATATGTTCGAGGGGGAGAGCATGTGGGATTAGTCGGGGAAACAGGGTGTGGCAAAACCGTGGCCATGAAAACGGCCATGGGAATTCTGAGATCTCCCCCTGCTCTGTTCCCTCAGGGACAAGTTCTCTTAGCTGGCCGAGATGTATTAAAGGCGGCCCCTATTGAACTCCTCAGAATGAAGGGCAAGACGATCTCCATGATCTTCCAAGATCCCCTCAGTGCACTCAATCCCGTGTTCACCGTGGGGCAACAAATATTTGACGTAATTCGCTTTGGCCATCGCTGGATTCGAGATGATGGTGCACTTACCAAAACAAAGGTTCGGGGGATAGCTATGGAGGCGCTGACATCGGTGCAATTGCCTGATCCCAGGCGCATCCTCAGTCTATATCCTCTCGAGCTCAGCGGAGGGATGCGGCAGCGAGTGCTGATCGCCATGGCGCTGGTTAATAGGCCGCGGTTTCTAATCGCGGATGAGCCGGGTAGTGCTTTAGATGTCACCATTCAGGCCCAAATTCTCTCCCTATTGAAGAGTCTAGTGAAGGAGGCTGGCATCGCGGTTTTGTTAATTACCCATGATCTAGGGGTCGTTCGAGAAACGGTGGAGAGAGTCTATATTATGTATGCAGGGCGAGTCGTAGAAGAAGGACAAACAGTTGAGATTTTCGATGACCCCAAACATCCGTATACTCAAGGCCTGCTTTCTTCTGTACCTCGCCTCACAGGGGAAGCCTTAGCCGAAGGCATACCCGGCACCCTCTCCGACTATACTGAGGCTCCTTCTGGGTGTCGATTCCATCCCCGATGCCCTCAGGCTATGGAAAAATGTGCCCAGCAAAAACCGCCTATGGTGAAAGTTTCAACAAAGCAACATGTGGCTTGCTACTTGTACCACGGAGGGGGCGGATGAGTGAGCCAGTGTTGAAGGTCGAGAATCTAGTGAAATATTTCCCTGTTCGTTCAGGCCTCCTTCATAAGATAGTGGCGCATGTCAAAGCAGTGGACAAAGTCTCTTTTGACGTGCAGAAAGGAGAGATCTTTGGATTAATTGGAGAGTCAGGATCAGGGAAATCTACAGTGGCGAAAACTATTGTGCAAATTTATAACCCCACAAGTGGGATGATTTATTTCAAGGGACAAAATTTGTCAAAATTGACCAAGCAAACTATCGGACGGTTCCGCCGCGAGGTACAGATGGTTTTTCAAGATCCCAAGTCCTCATTAAATCCTCGGCGCAGTGTCATGAGTATTTTAGAGGATCCGCTTATCATACATGGAATAGGGAAATCAAGGGTTGAGCGAAAGAGAATAATCCATACATTGCTGGGACAGGTAGAGATGCCAAGCCGCTATATGTACAAATATCCATCTGCGCTCAGTGGGGGTGAGAGACAGAGGATTGCCATCGCTCGAGCCTTAGCTGTGAATCCTTCTTTCCTGGTTTTGGATGAACCGACATCAGCGTTGGATGTATCCGTGCAAGCAAAACTGATAAATCTTTTCCTTAGACTCAAGAAGGAATTAGCCTTATCGTATCTCTTTATTACTCATAATCTAAGCTTAGTGCGGACAATTGCTGCCAGGGCAGGGGTGATGTATCTGGGAAAGATTTATGAACTGGGCACCATGGAAATGCTCTTTAGTCATCCTGTCCATCCATATACGAAGACCCTGATTGCAGCTACGCCGGTCGTATCCAAAGAGGAAGAACGCGTTAAACCTCGGGAAATGAGCAAGGAAGGCGAGATCCCAAGTCCAGTGAACCCGCCAAGCGGGTGCGCCTTCCATCCTAGATGCTCTATAGCCGAGTCCAGATGTTCCCAGGAGTTACCTTCCCCGGTAAAAGTGGGACCTGGGCACCTGGTTTGGTGCCATCGAGCAGAGGAACTCGCAGTTCGAGCAGAAGAGCTCGTGGTCCTAGAATGAACCAATGCGGAGACTGCGCCAATTGAACTGGGAGGAAGATGAGAGCAGAGACAAATAGATAAACTACCCTTCCGCGGATAGAACGACTTAATGATGTTTGACACTATTGGGCAAAGGAGGATGGTATGGTAAAGATTCAGAACGAGCAAGACATTCATGATTTCGTGCGGGGTTGTACCCTCATGGGAACAGGAGGGGGCGGTGATCCTAAAGATGGGATAGATTGGCTCCGGACGGCACTGGATGAAGATTTGACTCTCTCGTTCACCCCGCACGAAGAGGTCAAGGATGATGCCTGGACGGTGTGTCCCTTTCTTATGGGTTCCATTGCACCACGTACAGAGGAGGCGAAACAGAGAATGCAGGCACTTGGTCTTACTAAAGAGTCAGTTAAGAGCATCCAGGCTGAGGCTGTGCGTTTGCTAGAGAGCTATACCAAAGCGGAGATCCAAGCGATCGTTCCTATTGAACTTGGTGGATCGAACACTCCCGGTGCAGTTGTGGCGGCAGCTCGGTTGAGGGTCCCCATAGTAGACGGTGATTATACGGGACGCGCAATTCCTGAAATTCCTCAAACAACTCCCTATCTCAACGGTCTCAGTCTCTGGCCAATTGCTAGTATAGATAAGTATGGCAACAAGGCTATTATTACGGAAAGCACCGGATATGAGATGGCGGAAAGAATGGGGAAATTTCTCGCTGCTGCCTCGTTTGGACTAGCAGGTCAGGCAGGGTTTTTGCTCAAGGGTAAAGATATGAAGAGGGCGCTCATTCCTAAGACTCTTTCCAAATGTCTAGAAATTGGTCGATTGATTCGCACCAGCAGGGCGGCTGGCCGGAACCCAGTGGAAGAAACGGTAAAACAATTGAATGGATGGTTGCTGTTTGAGGGGCATATTTCGAACAAAGAGTGGGAAGATAAAGAAGGATACTATTGGGGTACCCACACCCTGTCTGGCATCGGCCGATTTGCTGGACAAGAATTTAAGATTTGGTTTAAGAATGAAAACCACATCTCGTGGCTTAACGGCGAGCCTTACGTTACCAGTCCAGACATGATAATTGTAGTTGACCGCGAAAGCGGAGAGCCCTTCGCCAACTCTCATATTGCTGAAGGACACTCTGTAGCGGTTATCGGGTTACGTGCGGTAGAACAGTTCCGCTCCCCCAAAGGGCTCGATATTCTGGGACCACCTCACTTTGGCTTTGACATTGAGTACCAACCCATCGAAACCGTCGCTAAGAGAGGAGAAGGTTGAAGATAAAGGTCATTCTGGTAGTTCTTTAGTCGACATTCGGAGCATTTGACAAGAGGAGAATCAAGGTACATAATGTCAACAAGGGTGATGTGCCTGTTGTGGTGTTTGGATTCTCACCGCAATCTCTGGTCGAGCGACCCTTAATGAAACCTCATGTCCCGAGCACGATAAGCGAGCTAGGATAAGCACTTTGCTACAGCCATGCATCATCCTTAATTCAAAAATGTGGGAGGTGATATCTATAGAGAAAACTGTC
>SOJT01000058.1 GCA_004376485.1 Candidatus Aerophobota bacterium
CTTCTCTTTTCCATAATCATACACGAGTGTGCCCATGGGTTGGCTGCTGAGCGGCGAGGAGACCCCACAGCCAGAATGGAGGGGAGGATTACCCTTAATCCTATTCCCCATCTGGATCCTATTGGATCCATCCTTTTGCCGGGGATAATGATTTTTATGAGTCTTTTTGGGGCTCCTCTCTTTATTTTTGGATGGGCCAAGCCAGTCCCCATTAATCCCTATAATCTCAATGATCCCAAGAGGGATATGATATGGGTGGGTTTAGCTGGTTGCGCAGCTAATTTCGGGATTGCTCTGGTGCTCTCTCTCTTAGCCCGTATTCTTATAACTGGCCCTCTCTCTTTGGCCGCAGTTGTTCTTTTCTACGGTGTGAGCATCAATTTGATACTGGCCTTTTTCAACCTTCTGCCCATTCCACCCCTGGATGGCGCTAAGATTCTTACCGGAATTCTACCCGAGCATTATGCCTATACTTTTAGCCGCCTTCAGCCTTTCGGCTTTATTATCCTGTTTATTCTTCTCTTGGGGGGGGTATTGAACTTTCTCTTCCTTGGTGTGGCACGCCTGGCAGTCCTTTTAACGGGAATGCCTTTCTATTTCTAGATTTTATTCAATATCTACTCCAGCCTTTTTAGAGGTGATTCTTTCCTCTTTCATCAAAGTTTCTTGAAGAAATTAACTTTATACCTTGGTAGTCTTTTTAACCTCAAAGATATACTTGGTCTGGGGAGGAACTTTTAAGGGATAGTTTCCGGAAAAGCAGGCCGTACAATAGTCCTGCGGTCTGGTCACGCAGCTGAGAAGTCCCTCTAAACTAAGATACCCCAGGCTGTTTGCCCCAATGCTTCTCCTTATTTCTTCCACGCTCCGGGAAGAAGCAATCAGCTCTTTCTGCACCGGAGTGTCGATGCCAAAAAAGCAAGGATAGCGGATGGGAGGAGATGAGATACGAAAATGAACCTTTTTTGCTCCTCCTTCCCGAAGGATACGAATTATCTTTTTGCAGGTAGTCCCCCTGACGATAGAGTCATCTACCAGAACTATTCTTTTTCCTTGAAGGACATCCCTGATGGGATTAAGCTTGATTTTGACCTCCATATCGCGGGCGAACTGGACCGGCTGGATGAAAGTTCTGCCAATATAGTGATTTCGGGTGAGCCCCATTCCCCAGGGAATCCGGCTCTGCCGGGCATAACCCAGGGAAGCTACCATTCCGGAGTCAGGAACACAAATGGTGAGATCTGCCTCGGCGGGATGTTCCTGAGCCAGTCTTTTTCCTAATCTTTCCCTTACCTGGTGAACCGCCTCGCCAAAGACGATGCTGTCGGGCCTGGCAAAATAGATATGTTCGAAGATACACTGAGCTAATTTAGCCGGGGGAGCGATCCGGAAAGATTTGAGTCCTTTCTCATTAATAGCCAGCATTTCCCCCGCTTTGACCTCCCTGAGGTATTTTGCCCCCAGAAGATCCAGAGCACAGGTCTCTGAGGCTAAAAGATAGCTTTCCTTGAGTTTGCCTATCACCAGAGGTCTAAAACCATGGGGATCTCTTGCCCCAATGGCTTCATGGTTAGTAAGAAGAAGCAAGGAATAAGCACCTTTGAGGCGTCTGAGAGTGGCGAGAAGAGCCTGTCTTTTTCCCTGAGTCTGACTGAGCTTCCTCAGAAGATGGACGATAACCTCGGTATCCATGGTAGATTGGAAAATGAAGCCCTGAGACTCCAGGTCCTCTCTCAGTTCCCGTGCGTTGATGAGGGTACCGTTGTGGGAGAGGGCTATTCCTTCACCGAAAAAGCTGATGAGCAAAGGCTGGACATTAGCCGCAGAGGCTGAACCTGAGGTGGAGTAACGATTGTGTCCAATGGCTAGCTTCCCCCGTAAAGACCTCAGAATTTCTTCGTTGAAAACTTTCTCTACCAAACCTAAACCTCGATGGGCAGCTAAACTAAATCCATCCGAGACCACAATACCTGCGCTCTCCTGCCCCCGGTGCTGGAGGGCAAAAAGCCCCAGGTAGGTGAGTTTGGCAGCCTGAGGATGGTCATATATTCCAAAAATACCACATTCCTCATGCAAAGGAAAAACCTCCTTAACCTCCCCTATTTTATTAATTTACCTTCTTCTGTCAAACTTTTTTACTTTTCCCTCCACTAGCTCCCTATGGTCTTCAGGCTAAAGCTGGCTCTTTTTCATACCTCTGTTTGCATAATTGACAGGAAGAACAAAACCTTTTATTTTAAAGCATCAGAATTTAAAAAGAAATTCCCATCTGGCAGGGAGGTATTTTTAGATGAGACTCTCTTTCAAACACCTGAGGGAGATAGTGAATTTCCCATACTCTGCCCAGGAACTGGCCGAGCGATTGACTAATCTTGGTCTGGAGGTAAGGAAAATAGAATCCTTACCAAGATTAGAGAAGGTGATAGTGGGAAAAATCCTGACTATTCAACCTCATCCTCAGGCTGATCTCCTCAATATAGTTAGAGTAGATATTGGGGGAGAGATTCTTTCCCTGATCTCTGGGGCAGCAAACATAAAGGAAGGGCTGATGGTTCCAGTGGCTCTGGAGGGAACCATACTTCCTGGAGGGATCAGGGTAGAAAAGAAGCAGGTCAGAGGAGTTGAATCGGTAGGAATGCTTTGTTCAGAAGAAGAGTTGGGTCTGGGGAAGGATCGATCGGGTATTATGATTCTTCCTCCACAGTCCCCCTTGGGTCAGAATTTATCCCAGGTTCTTGAGCTGGAAGATGTAATCCTGGATCTTGAGGTTACCCCCAACCGGGGAGACTGCCTCTCCGTTATAGGAATATCCCGGGAAATAGCCGCTCTCACCTCCTCCCATCTACGAGTTCCTCCATCCTCCCTTGGAAAAGCCAAGATGGGCTCGCCTCATCTTATGAGGATTCAAATTCAGGATCTGGATCTTTGTCCTTATTACGGTGCCCGCCTGATAAAGAATGTGAGAGTGGGGCCTTCTCCTCTATGGCTTTGGCGATATATCCTCATCTCTGGAGGAAAACCTATCAACAATATAGTGGATATCACCAATTATATACTCTGGGAGATGGGTCAACCTCTTCATGCCTTCGATTATTCAACTATTCATGAGAGAAAAATCATAGTCCGGCGGGCAAAGAAAAAAGAAATTCTAATTACCCTGGATGGAGTAAAAAGAGAGCTGAGCGAGGATATGCTGGTTATTGCCGATTCCACCAGCGCAGTGGCCCTGGCCGGGATCATAGGAGGAGAGAGTACTCAGGTGCAAAGCTACACCCAGGATGTTCTCCTTGAGGCAGCTTATTTTAATCCGATCTGTATTCGACGAACCTCCCGCCGCCTGGGTTTAGCTACAGAGGCATCTTCCCGATTTGAGAAGGGGGTGGATCCTCTTATGGTAAGAGAGGCTCTGGATAGAGCCTCTCTTCTCATCCAGGAGATTGCGGGAGGAAAGATGGAAGAGGGCCTCTGGGAAGAAGGGAAGGTTCCCTGGAGGAAGAGGAAGGTTTCCTTCCGCCCTTCTCGGGCTCGGCATATTCTTGGCACTAGAATAACATCTCCTCAAATGAAGAAAATTCTCACCAGGCTCACTTTCGGAGTGGAAGGAGGTAGAATCTGGAAAGTTTGGATTCCTTCTTTCCGCAGTGATATTAGCCGGGAGATCGACCTTATTGAAGAAGTTGCCAGAGTCTATGGCTATGGCCGAATAGGTGTGGAGCTTCCTCCGCTGGGGGATGGGGAGCCTGGTGAGAATCAGGAGGAGAGAATTAGGGGAAAGATCCGCCAGATCCTGAAAGGACTGGGCTTTTTTGAAGTGATAGGGGTATCCTTTAGCGGCGAGGATATCTTTAAAAAGGCCCATCTTCCCCTGAAGATGGGAATAAGGGTGAGAAATCCTCTTTCCAGTGGACAGGAAATACTATCTTCCCATCTTTTTCCGCATTTGCTGGAAATTACCTCCTACAACCTCAATCAGGGAGAAAGCCACCTCAGGATCTTTGAGCTGGATGACGTTTTTCAAAAAGTTCCTGATCTCAAGGAAAAACTTACTCTGGGTGGTCTCATTCTGGAATCTAATTTCGACTTCCTTTCTTTGAAAGGAATAGCAGAGACTCTACTGGAGGGACTCAATATTGAAGGAGTAGAATTTACCTCCTGCTCAAGCCCCTATTTTTCCTTTAAGGAAAGACTCTTGATAAAAAAAGAGGGACTGATTATGGCCAGGCTTGGTCGCATCAGCCGGGATCTAGCCGATGGCTTTGAGGTTCCCTCCTCCATCTACCTCTTTGAATTTGAAGTGAATAGTTTATATTCTCAGTCCCATCCCATTCAAAGATTTAGACCACTGCCTAGATTTCCTGCTCTGGAGCGGGATCTTTCCCTCCTCGTCAAGGAAGAAATTCCAGCCCGGAAGGTTAAGGATTGCATCATTGAGAGTGGGGGAGAGTGGCTGGAAGAGGTGAAGCTCTTTGATCTGTATCGAGGAAGCTCCATTCCTGCCGGCTACAAAAGCCTCGCCTATTCTTTAACTTTTCGCTCTCCCCGTCGAACTCTTACCGATAACGAGGTGGATAGGGTCCAGGAAGAAATTGTTCATTCGCTAGGAAAGTTAGGAATCTCTCTGCGCCAGGAATGAAGACCCTCCTTTACTGGGATTACTTTCCCGTTTGCTGAAATTGCTCTCTCGCTCCTGACTTGGACACCCTCTTAGTTATCGAGGTACAGTTTTGAGGAAAACTCCTGAATTCCTAAAGGCTTGACAGTAAGGGGTGATTTTGTTATGATATAATCAGAAATCTTCCTCGATTAAGGTATGAAGATGAATGACGAGGCACTTGACAAAGGGAGAAGTTAGTATATAATATCTCTATGCTCTTT
>SOJT01000161.1 GCA_004376485.1 Candidatus Aerophobota bacterium
CTCTTCCTTCGAAGAATATTGATACCGGGATGGGTCTAGAGAGAACCGCCTCGGTGCTTCAAGGGGTAGAAGATGACTATGAGACGGATCTGTTCCGTCCTATTCTTGAGTGGCTAATGGCGCTTCTTCCAGAGCCAGTAGAAGATAGAGTAGGCGTGAGAGTGATCTGTGATCATTTGCGTGCTCTGATCTTCCTTTTAGGAGAAGGCATATTCCCTTCCAATGTAGGAAGGGAATATGTGGTACGTAGAGTCCTTCGGCGGGCTTATCGTTTTGGAAGGAAATTGGGTCTGGAGGGGCCTTTTTTATATCAGGGGATCCCTGTTGTGGCCAAGCTTATGGAAGGAGCTTATCCCCACCTGGCAAAGGTTAAGGAAGATGTGGCCAGGATAGTTCGGGCGGAAGAGGAGAATTTCCGAGGAACTCTGAGCCGGGGGATGAGAATCCTGGAGGGGATAATTTATGAATTAAAAAGAAAGAAAAGGCGATTGATTCCTCCCTCCGAAGTTTTCAAACTCTATGATACCTACGGATTCCCTCTGGATCTTACCGAGGAGATAGCAGGCGAGGAAGGAATAAGGATAGACAGAGCTTTGAGTGAAGAGCTCCTGGCTCAGCAGAAAGAGCGGGGAAGGAAAGAATTCAGGGAGGAGGAGATAGGGATAGGGGAAATGGGAACTCCACAATTTTCCCTGCTGAGAGAGAAGGTAAAGAGAAGCGAATTTGTGGGATATGAGTCTTTAACCACAAAGACTCATCTTGTAGCTATTCTCAAAAACAAGGTTCTGGTAGATGAGTTGAAGGAAGGAGAAGAGGGGGCTCTTATCCTGACTTTCACTTCTTTTTATCCTGAGGGAGGAGGCCAGGTAAGTGACCGGGGAAAGATTCTTACTTCAAGAGGTCTGGCACAGGTCCTTGATGTTCAAAGAATCGAGGATGCAATAATTATCCACCAGGTAAAAATGCTGAAAGGTAAAATCAGGCGAGGTGAAGAGGTTGTTACTCAGGTGGATGAGGAAAGAAGAAGGGCAGTAACCCGAGCCCACACAGCTACTCACCTTCTGCAGGCTGCTCTTAGAGAAATTTTCGGAAAAACGGTTAAGCAAAGCGGATCTTTAGTGGATGAAGATAGACTCAGGTTTGACTTTACTCATTTCACCCCCTTGTCGGAGGATGATCTTCGTCAGCTAACTTTCCTTCTTAACC
This sequence comes from Candidatus Aerophobota bacterium, assembly GCA_004376485.1. Taxonomy (GTDB): domain Bacteria; phylum Aerophobota; class Aerophobia; order Aerophobales; family AE-B3A; genus SOJT01. The sequence goes on from SOJT01000161.1 coordinate 1,207, forward strand.
AGAAGATCAGAGAAAATCTTCCCCTCCGAGTGAAGGAGATGAGTTTGGCAGAGGCTCAAAGAAGGGGAGCTATTGCTTTATTTGAATCGAAGTATGAGGAAACCGTGAGAGCAGTAAACATAGGGAAGTTCAGTATGGAGGTTTGCGGAGGAACCCATGTTGCCCGAAGCGGCGAGATTGGGTTACTTAAGATTACAAGTGAGAGTGCTGTGGCGGCAGGAATAAGAAGAATTGAAGCTGTGGTAGGAAAAAAGGCTTTAGAGTGGATGGAAAGCAGAGATGCACTTTTGAAGAAAATAGCCTCTGATCTGGATACCTCGGAAGAGGAAATCTCGGCCCGTCTTAAGGAAAAAGAAGAGGGTCTTGAGGAAAAGGTCCACCAGTTAAAAAGATGGCAAAGGAGATGGGCCCTCTTAAAAATGGATCAGCTCATGAAGGAAGCTTTTGAGGTAGGAAGGGTGAAAGTGATCAGCGAAAAATGGGACGATGTAGACCCAGAGATACTAAGGGAAGCAGCCGAGAAGCTCAGAGATAGGCTTAAGAGAGGGATTGTCGTGCTTGCATCAGTATCTCAGGATAAGGCTGTTTTAGTGGCTACCTCAACCGATAAGACCCTGCCCGCCAATCTTACCATAAAGGAAATTACCCAGCTTGCCGGAGGAAACGGAGGAGGGAGATGGGACTTTGCCCAGGGGGGAACTTCCTATCCTTCCAGGGTGGAGGGCGCCTTGGCCAGGCTACCTCACATCGTAAAAAACTTAACCGAGGAGCTGGCGGAGGGACTCGAACCCCCAACCTGCTGATTACAAATCAGCTGCTCTGCCAGTTGAGCTACGCCAGCCTTTTAGCCTCCACACTGTTCTGGTCCTGGTATCTTCTACTTCTATTCCCAGGTCATCCAGCTTTTTTCTTATCTCATCAGCCAATTTCCAATCTTTTTTTCCTCGCAGCTTATCTCTTACCGCTACCAGAATTTCTATGAGCTGATAGGCATCTTTTCCCAGTTCCTTCTTTTTCTTCTCCCCGAATAGAGCCAGTACTTCTCCTATCCTCTTTATCTCTTTTCTCACTTTAAAAAGAGCATCCCGAGCCTTTTTATTTAAAGGACAGGCTTTCCCTATCAGGAGATTAGCCTTTTTAACTGCTTCAAAAATGGTGGATAAGACCAGGGGAGTATTAAAATCATCATCCATAGCCAGAATAAAATTTTGTTTCATCTTATCCGCATACCTAGCCAGATCGCCTGTTTTTTCCTCCTCATCCCGGGAGAGGGGAATCTCTCTGTTTTCTCCTTCGATTTCCTCAGCCCTTTGAAGAAAATTTTGAATTCGCTCTAGAGAGGAAGCTGCTTCTCTCAGAGCCTCTTTTCCATAATCCAGGGGATTTCTATAATGAGCGGAAAGGAGATAGTATCTTACTATCTCACCCCCGAATTCCTTAAGGGCCCGGGAAAGATTGAAAACATTCCCTGTTGATTTGGCCATTTTCTGATCTTTCATAGTGAGAAGACCATTATGAACCCAGTATGCAACAAATTTCTTATTTGTAGCTCCTTCCGATTGGGCAATTTCATTCTCATGATGGGGAAAGACAAGGTCCTTGCCTCCGCCGTGGATATCGATTTCTTCCCCTAAGAATTTCATGGCCATGGCCGAGCACTCAATATGCCAACCCGGTCTTCCCTTTCCCCAGGGACTATCCCAGGAGGGTTCTCCTTTTTTTTCCTTCTTCCATAGAGCAAAATCCAGGGGATCAATTTTTCTTTCATTAATCTCTAATCTGGCTCCTATTTGTAGCTCTTCCACATTCTGGTGAGAGAGTTTCCCGTATTGAGGGAATTTCTTTACCCTGAAGAATATATCTCCATCCCGAGAGTAGGCAAAGCCTTTTTCTTCCAATCTCTTAATGAGGTCTATTATCTCTTTGATGCACTCAGTGGCGCGAGGATACTCATCAGCCTTTCTGATTCCCAGAAGGTTCATCTGCTCCATGTATTCTTTGATGAACTTATCAGCTAGATCGAAGATAGAAATTCCTAGAGCTTTAGCCCGATTGATCATTTTGTCATCAACGTCGGTGAAATTAGTTACGTACTTTACCTGATGTCCTCGGTATTCCAAATACCTCCTGATCAAATCAAAGATCACCGCTGCCCTGGCATGACCCAGGTGGAGCTCATCGTAGAGGGTCACCCCGCAAACGTACATCTTGACCTCTTTATCTTCAAAGGGGATAAACTCTTCCTTCTTGCCAGTCAAAGTGTTATAGATTCTGAGTCCCATGTCACAATCTTCCAGGATCTTCCTTTTTTTCGAGACTAGCTACTGACCAGCAGGCAATACCTCTTTTTTTGCCTAAAGGTCCCAATCCTTCCGAGGTTGTGGCCTTTACTCCCACTCTTTCCGGTTCAATTCCCAGGACTCCCGCGATGTTCTCTTTCATTTGAGGAATATAGGGGGATAGTTTAGGTTCTTCTGCTACCATCACCGCATCCACGTTCTGGATCCCGAATCCTTCTTCTAGCACTTTTGTTTTTATCTTCGCCAGCAGAATCATGCTGGAAATTCCTTCATAGCGGGGATCGTTATCAGGGAAAAGATTTCCTATGTCTTTTTTCCCTGCTCCTCCCAGCAGAGCATCTCCAATACTGTGTAGGAGTACATCTCCGTCGGAATGCCCCGCCAAGCCTCTAGTATACGGGATATGAATGCCCCCTAGAATGAGTTTCCTTCCTTCTACCAAAGGATGAACATCGTATCCCATTCCTACCCGCATCTAGCTTTCCTTAGATTCTGTCCTCTAAGAATAACTCACTTAGCACTAGATCCTGAGGCGAGGTGATCTTGATATTAGTTTCCTCCCCTGGGATCATTTTTACCTTTGCTCCTAGCTTTTCCACTAGACTGGCATCATCACTAGCTACCCATCCTCGCTTTTTGACCTGAGCATAAGCCCGGCATATGAGATCTTTCTTAAATCCTTGAGGGGTTTGAATGAGGTAAATGCTTTTCCTATCCAATGTCCCGCTTACCAGATTATCCCGCCCCACCTGTTTTATGGTCTCTCGTAGGGGTAAGCCTGGAACTACCGCTTTCCACCTCTGAGTTGCCTGAATCACCTTTCTTATGAGTTCCTCGGAGATGATGGGGCGAACTCCGTCATGAACAAGGACAGTGTCAGTATCCGTTTCCAGCACCCTCAAACCTTGCAGAACTGAGTCTCTGCGCTCCTTACCTCCTTCTACGACAGTTTTAACCTTTTTATAACCAAAGGGTGATAGAACATGTTGCCGGGTATATTTTCCCATTCCTCTGGGAACTGCCAGGATTATCCCATCTACCAGCACACACTCTTCAAATCTACCTATGGCCCAGGAGAGAATGGGTTTTCCCTTGAGGAGATAAAACTGTTTAGGTTGACTCTCTCCGAATCTCCTCCCTGTCCCTCCTGCGGCAATAATTACCTCAACTCTCACTTTTTCTTACTCGTGTCCCTTTTCTCTTAGGTTCCTCTTTTACTTCGGTGAATATCATTTTCCCCGTAGTCGTCTGGAGGACAGAGGTCACTATGACCTCTGTCTCTTTGCCGATGTGTTTTTTACCTCTTTCCACCACCACCATGGTTCCATCTTCA
>SOJT01000096.1 GCA_004376485.1 Candidatus Aerophobota bacterium
CTTCGGAGCTATGGTCCGTTTGCTGTGGGCTCCGTGATGGGCAAACTTACGGGTGGGAGCAAATTCCCCCAACTTATGACCCACCATTTCCTCGGTAACAAAGACACGCTGGAAATCCTTGCCATTATGGATGGCGAAGGTATAACCCACAAAATCAGGGATAACCATAGACCGACGAGACCAGGTCTTAATGGGCTCTTTAGTCCCCTTTTTCATTCTCTTTATCTTTCTGAGCAACGATTCTTCCACATAGGGACCTTTTTTGAGTGAGCGACCCATCGTATCTTCCCCCTATTTTTTCTTTCTTCTCTGAACTATAAACCGATCTGATGATTTTCTTATCTTTCGAGTTTTCTTGCCCAGGGTCGGTTTCCCCCAAGGAGTTACCGGGTGTCTTCCTGGTCCGCTACGACCCTCGCCACCCCCATGGGGATGATCTATAGGATTCATGGCTACTCCTCGAACCCGAGGGCGTCTGCCCAACCATCGAGATCGTCCTGCTTTGCCTATCTGGATATTCTCATGCTCCACATTGCCTACTTGACCAAGAGTAGCTCTACATTCCAAAGGAACCAGGCGTATTTCACCTGAAGGAAGTTTAACCTGAGCATATCCTCCTTCTTTGCTTAGAAGCTCGGCTGATGTTCCTGCTGAGCGGACTAATTGGCCTCCTTTGCCCCTTTTTAACTCAATATTATAAATAGAACTTCCTTCCGGGATTCGCCTGAGGGAAAGATTGTTCCCCCGCCCAAAAGAAGCCTTTTCTCCGGCCATAACTCCATCCCCCACTTTTAAGAAGTGAGGGGCTATAATGTACCTTTTTTCCCCATCCTTATAACAAAGGAGAGCAATTCTTGCTGATCGATTAGGATCGTACTCGATAGAAGTTACCCGGGCAGGAACTCCCTCCTTATCCCTTTTGAAGTCAATTAGACGGTATTTCTTTTTACTTCCTCCTCCCCGATGTTTAACCGTAATTCTTCCCTGATCACCTCGACCGGCTCTTTTCTGCAAGGGAGAAGTAAGAGTCCTCTGGGGTTTTGCTCTGGTAATCTCAGAAAAATCAGATCCCGTCTGATGTCTTCTTCCGGAGGAAGTAGGCTTATAAATCCTCGTAGGCATCCTAAACTCCTAACTCTTCGATACTGTCGCCTTCCTTTAGTTTCACTATGGCTTTCTTGTAGCAGGATGTTTTCCCCACCATCCGACCTCGCCACTTTCTGGGTTTACCCTTCACCTGCATGGTTCTCACTTTATCCACCCGTACCTTAAATATTTCTTCCACAGCTTTCTTTATCTCAATCTTATTCACCTGGAGGGGAACTTTAAATACATATTTATTTTCCCTTAAAAGATGAGTGCTCTTTTCCGAGACCACAGGCTGGAGAATAATTTCCTCAGGTACTTTAGTCATTTTCTTAGCCTATCCTCTATCTCCCTCAGGGCCCCTCTGGTTATAAATACACTCTGGTGAAATAGGATATCGTACGCTGAGACCAAAGAAGCAAGACTAACTCTAAGGTTCGGCAGATTCGAGGTGGCCCTTCTTATCTTTTCATCCCATTCCTCTAATATCAATAGGCTCCTGCCTTCCAGGGGAAAGTGGCTTAAAAATTCTACCATCTCCCGCGTCTTTGGCTCCTTCAACTCAAGTGAATCCAAAACAAAAAGCAAATTTTCTCTCAGTTTCTTTCTAAGACTGGCTTTGAAGACCAGTCTTTTGACTTTTTTTGGTAAAGAATACTCAAAATTCCTTGATTTCGGTCCAAAGGCTACCCCTCCTCCAACCCACAGGGGTGAGCGAATGCTTCCCGCTCTTGCTCTTCCACTGCCTTTCTGAGCAAAGGGTTTGCGACCTCCGCCTCTTACCTCACCTCGAGTCTTGGTGGAAGCTGTTCCTCTTCTGCGGTTAGTTTGATGGGCTAATATTGCCTCTCTTAAAACCCATCTGTTAATCTCGCCTTTGAAGATATCCTCATCCAGCGTAGTCTTTCCAGCCTTCTTCCCCTCCACATTATAAAGCGGTAATTGCATTGTTAGCTCTCATATCCTTTTATAGTCAAAAGATCTCCTTGCTTACCCGGCAAACTTCCTTCAATCAGGAGGAGATTCTCCTTATCGTCTACCTTAACCACCCTGAGATTACGGACGGTCACTTTCTCCCTTCCCATCCTTCCCGGCATTTTCTTTCCCTTGAATACCTTTGACGGATCAGCCGAAGCTCCTATAGAGCCAGGCCTGCGATGCCACTGTTTTGCTCCGTGAGAGGCGGGACCACCTTTAAAACCGTATCTCTTAACTACCCCTGCAAAACCTTTGCCTTTAGAAATACCGCTAACGCTTACCAAATCCCCCTCTTTAAAAATATCCGCTCTAATCTCATCCCCTGCTTGATACTTATCCATATCCTTCATCTTTATTTCTCTGAGGTATTTCTGAGGCGGAATTTCTCTTTTCTTGAAGTATCCAAGCTTTGGTTTGTTGAGTCTTTTGCTCTCATTGAAGCCTATCTGAATGGCTCCATATCCATCCTTGTCCTGCACCTTTTTCTGAACTATCACGCAGGGTCCAGCCTCAACTAAAGTTACGGGAACAAGAGTATCTTTTTCAAAGATATGGGTCATTCCCAGTTTCTTACCTAAGATTGCCTTTATCACAACTTCACCTCAATGTGCACGCCAGTGGGAAGATTCATTCCCATTAGAGCGTCCACAGTTCTGGGGTTTGATTCCAGAATGTCAATTAATCTTTTATGAACTCTTATTTCGAACTGCTCCCGGGCATCCTTATGAGTATGGGGAGATTTTATCACCGTGAATCGGCTGATCTTAGTCGGCAGGGGTACAGGACCACAGATTCCTGCTCCTGTTCTCTCTATAGTCTCTATGATTTTCTTCACCGACTGATCTAATATTCTGTGATCGTAGGCTTTCAACTTAATTCTGATCTTCTGTTTTGGCATCCTTCACCTCTTCATTTGCTCAAGCCATAATCTCTTATGAGCTGGCCGGCTATTCCAAGGGGTACTTCCTGGTAATGAGAAAACTCTATATTAGGTACCGCTTTACCTTGAGTTAAAGAGCGCAGTCGAGTAACATAGCCGAACAGTTCTGCCAGAGGAATATAGGCTTTGAGATACCGAATCTTCCCCTGGGTTTCCATTTCATGAATTTGGCCACGTCGGCCAGTTATGTCCCCAAATACCTCTCCCAAAAAATCCTGAGGAACTTTTATCTCTACCTTCATTATAGGTTCCAAGAGGTATGGATCCGCCTCCCGGACTGCCTTCTTAAAGGCGATGGAGGCAGCAGTCTTAAAGGCAAATTCCGAAGAATCTACCGGATGATATGAACCGTCAAGAAGACTTACCTTGATGTCAACCAGGGGGTAACCTCCCAAAACTCCCGTATTCATAGCCTGCTCGATTCCTTTTCTTATAGCTCCTATAAACTCCTTGGGAATAGAGCCACCTTTAGTTTTGTCCTGGAACACGGTCTCATCATCCTTACTCCTGGGTTCTATCTGGAGCCATACATCCCCGTACTGTCCCCTCCCTCCACTCTGGTGAATATATCGGCCCTGAGAGGAAGTTTTCTTCCTCACCGTCTCCCGGTAAGCTACTTGAGGTTCCCCCGTGTTTACTCCAACTTTAAACTCACGCCTTAATCTATCCAGAATAACTTCCAGATGAAGCTGGCCCATTCCTGAAATTATGGTTTGCCCGGTTTCTTTGTCCTGATGAACTTTGAAAGTAGGATCCTCGCCAGCCAACTTGGAAAGAGAGTCATACAGCTTCTGCTGATCTAACTTTGTTTTGGGCTCAATAGCTATAGAGATCACCGGTTGGGCAAACTCTATGTTCTCCAGGATGATAGGATGCTGTTTATCACAAAGAGAATCTCCGGTATCAATGTTTCTAGGACCTATAGCTGCTCCAATTTCTCCGGCTTTGATTTCTGCCCTCTCTTCTCTGTAGTTAGCGTGCATTTCCAGAATACGTCCAAACCTCTCTTTCTGCTGTTTCATGGAGTTATAGACAAAGGAACCTGCTTTAATCTTTCCCGAATAAACCCGAAAATAAGTCAGTCTCCCTACATAGGGATCAGTGACAACCTTAAAAGCTAGAGCAGCCAAGGGCTCATCCGGTGAGGACTCTCTTTTCTCTTTCTCACCGGATATAGGATCTAATCCCTCTACCGGAGGGACATCTAAAGGAGAAGGCAAGTAATCTATAACCGCATCTAAGAGAAGACGGGTTCCCTTATTCCTCAGTGCACTTCCGCAAACTACGGGTACTACCTTATGATGAAGAGTCATATATCTTACCGCTCTTTTGATTTCTTCTGAAGAGAGATCTCCCTTCTCTAAGAACTTTTCCAAATAGTTATCATTGGTTTCAGCAGCTCTCTCCACTAACTGGTGGTGAAAATCAAGAGCCTTGGCTCTGAGATCCGGCGGAATTTTTTCCCTGGAAACCCGGGCTTCTAAACCCTCTCCATACCAAATCACCGCTTCCATCTCTACTAGATCCACCACTCCCTGGAAGGTTTCCCCCTCACCGATGGGAATTTGAAGAGGTAGAGGGGGGAGATCGAGCTCTTCGCCAATGGATTCGACCACCCGGTAAAAATCAGCTCCTACTCTATCCAATTTATTAATAAAGGTAATACGAGGAATGTGGTAGCGATTGGCCTGATGCCAGACTGTTTCTGACTGCGGCTCAACTCCCTCCACACCGCAAAAAATAATCACCGCTCCATCCAACACCCTTAGGGTTCTCTCCACTTCTACAGTAAAATCAACGTGGCCTGGAGTATCAATAATATTTATTTGATGATCTTTCCAAAAACAGGTAGTTGCGGCACAGGTGATAGTAATCCCTCTTTCCTTCTCCTGTATCATCCAATCCATCACTGCTGTACCTTCGTGGACTTCCCCTACCTTTCTTATCCTTCCTGTATAATACAACATACGTTCAGTAAGAGTGGTCTTACCCGCATCTATATGGGCCACGATACCAATGTTTCTTATCCTGTTCACACGATAAGAGTTCTTTCCCATCTACATCCTCACCATCGATAATGGGCAAAGGCTCGATTAGCCTCTGCCATTTTATGAGTATCTTCCCTTTTCTTCACAGCTAGCCCTTCTCCTCGAAAGGCCATTATTATTTCCTCAGCTAGTCTTTCCCTCATTGGCTTACCCTTCTTCTGACGGGCAAATTGAACTATCCACCGCAAGGCTAGAGTTTCCTTTCTCCCGGGATCAACGGTGGCAGGCACTTGATAAGTAGCTCCTCCAACTCGTCGAGACCGGACTTCCAATACTGGTTTAACGTTCTCCATTGCTTTCAAGAAAACCTGGAGGGGGTTCTGTTTTGTTTTTTTCTCTATGATGGCGAATGAGTCATAACAAATGGATTCGGCTTTACTCTTCTTTCCATCCCACATAACTTTATTAATGAGCTTACCCACTAACTGACTATTGTAAAGAGGATCTGGCCGAATCACTCTCTTTTTGGATATCTTTCGCCTTGCCATCTCTTCTACTCCTTTTTCTTCCCATACCTTGACCTACTCCTTTTCCTCCCCTCAACCCCGCTAGTATCTAGAGTTCCACGGACAATGTGGTATTTTACTCCAGGTAGATCCTTGACCCTACCCCCTTCCACCAGGACAATGGAATGCTCCTGGAGGTTGTGCCCCTCTCCTGGAATGTAGACGCTGACAACTCTACCCGTGGATAGTCTCACTCTAGCTACCTTTCGAAGAGCAGAATTAGGCTTCTTGGGAGTCAGAGTTCGGACACTAACACAGACTCCTTTCTTCTGAGGTGATCCCCCAAGAGCCATACTTTTCCCTTTTTTCCCCGTTCTCCTGCGTCCTTTCCTTAACAGCTGACTTATAGTTGGCATTAGAGCTCCTTTTCAACAAAAACATCAAGGTTCGTTCTGGGCGGGTTTATCCTCCAAGTTATAGAAACCTGTTCCCGCCGGGATAAGTTTCCCAATAATGACATTCCCCTTCAGTCCTTTAAAATAATCTATCTGTCCACATATAGCAGCTTCTGCCAGCACCTGCTTGGTCCTTTGGAAGGACGCAGCCGAGAGAAAGCTTCTTTTATCCTCCTGGGCTGCTTTGGAAATAGTTAGAAGAAGAGGCCTAACTGTAGCAGGATTGTCTCCCTTTTCCTTTATTTTGCTATTGACCTCTTCGAAATCTACCTTATCTACTTGTTCTCCGGGAAGATAACCTGTATCCCCTGGATCTTCCACTTCAACTTTTCGCATCATCTGTCTGATGATTACCTCAAAATGCTTACTATCAATAGTCACCCCCTGAGATCTATAAACCTGCTGCGTCTGATTAACCAGATATTCTTCAACTGCTCTAACACCTTTTATGGCCAAAAGAGCGCGTGGATTGATACTTCCTTCTACAAGCTTCTCTCCCGGCTCTACTACATCTCCTTCGGAAACAAGTATTTCTCCTCCCACCTCATAGGTGATCTCCTTTTCTCCTGCATTTTGAATCTTAACCAGAACTCTTCCCTCTTCCTCTTTAATAGCGACCCTTCCTTCTACCTCACTTATCAGAGCCTCCTCTCCCTGGCGCTGCCGAATAATTCCTCTTTTTGAATAGCTCTGTTTTCTGGGTTCAAAAAGTTCAGTAGCTCGAGGCAGCCCCTGGGGAATGTCTCCTCCTTTCTGAAATATTCCTCCGGTATGGAAGGTACGCAGAGTAAGCTGGGTTCCAGGTTCTCCTATGGATTGAGCAGCGATAACCCCCACAGCTTCGCCTAAACTCACTATTCTATGACTGGAAAGATCCCATCCGTAGCATCTCTGACACAATCCCCATTTTGTCTGACAGGTTAAGGGAGATCGGATTTTCACCTCCAGGATCCCTGCTGCATCTATCTCCCCAGCAATCTTCTTGGTAATCTCCTCATTTGACCCCACAATAACCTCATTCTTGGAAGGATCAAGAACAGGGGAAACGGTGACCCTACCAACAATTCTTTTCCCAACCGGCTCTACTATCTTACCATCCTCTACCAAAGATCTCATGGTAAGGCCGTCTATGGTCTGACAATCACTCTCGGTGATAATGAGATCTTGAGCAGCTGCTACTAATTTGCGAGTGAGATAGCCAGCATAAGCTGTTTTTAAGGCTGTATCCACCAGGCCCTTTCTTCCTCCGCCAGTAGACATAAAGTACTCAGGAGCAGTCAAGCCTTCTTTGAAACTTGATCGAATAGGTTCCTCACTAATCCTTCCCCTCAGCCTACCCCCGGAAATAGGATAAAAGTAATGTTTAATCACCTCAGAAGAAATGTTCAGGTCTTTGCGAAAAACTTCATCCCAGAGTTCCCGACGGTAAGTTTCCCTTATTGATCTACTCATAAGACCCCGTATTCCAATAATCTGGCGCAATTGATCCGCACTACCTCTGGCCCCTGATTTCCACATTAAATAAAGGGAGTTGAATGGATTCCGGGATAAATATTGAGAAACCTTCTCTCCTATCTGCTGGGTTACCCTCATTCTTACATCAATCACATCAATATATCTTTCCTCCTCACTGATACTTCCCTCCTCGGCCAGGAGGCTGAATCCCTTTATTTCATCTTCTGTCTCTTGCAAGAGCTTTCTCTTTTCTTTGATGTTGGGCAGGTCCGCCATAGAAAAAGTTAGCCCGCAAAGAGTAGCGTAATCAAATCCCAATTTCTTTATCTTATCAAGTGTTTCCACTGCAACAATATTACCCCACCTTTCCCAAGTACTAGCGATGATGGTGGACAATACTTCTTTATCCACCAACTGATTCTTGAATTCCATTCCCTCTGGTAGAACCTCATTAAATATCACCCTTCCCGGGGTTGTCTCTATCCATTCTCCATCTAATAAAACCTTTATGGGCTGATGGAGATCCACTTTGTCTAAGTCATAGGCCAGCAAGACCTCCTGGGGAGAGGAAAAGACCTTCCTATCACTCTTGGTCTCACTTTCCAAGGTCAAATAGTAGCAACCTACAGTAATATCCTGGGTTGGACTGACGATAGGTTCTCCATTAGAGGGAGAAAGGATGTTGTTGGTAGAGAGCAGCAGTGTCCTCGCCTCTAGCTGGGCTTCGTATGAGAGAGGAACGTGGATAGCCATCTGGTCTCCGTCGAAGTCAGCATTAAAAGCGGTACACACCAAAGGATGCAGCTGTATAGCACTTCCTTCTATGAGAACGGGTTGGAAGGCCTGAATACCTAATCTATGCAAAGTAGGAGCTCTATTCAAAAGAACTGGATGATCCTCAACCACTCTCTCCAGTATTCCCCAAACAAAAGGATCAGCTTTCTCCACCAGATCATTAGCTCTTTTGATAGTCTCTGCTCTCCTTTCCTCCAAAATTTCCCTAATGACAAAGGGGCGGAAAAGCTCCAAAGCCATTCTCTCTGGTATTCCACATTCATGGAGCTTTAAGTTAGGTCCCGGTACTATCACTGCTCTTCCCGAATAATCAACCCTTTTACCCAGGAGATTCTGTCGAAATCTGCCTTGTTTTCCCTTAATTGCCTCACCCAGTGATTTGAGGGGTCGACCGCCTCCTCCTAGAATAGGCTGAGATAGTTTTTCATTCTCAAATAAGGCGTCAACCGCCTGTTGGAGCATTTTCTTCTCATTCTTGATAATGATCTGGGGAGCTCCTATCTCCAACAGGTATTTGAGGCGGTTGTTTCTATTGATGATCCGACGATACAAATCATTTAAATCAGAGTTAGCGAAAATACCGCTTTCTAGCTGCACCATAGGTCTAAAATCCGGAGGAATGACAGGAATAACTTTCAAAACCATCCATTCGGGTTTGTTACCGGAGCGCAGGAAATTCTCCACCACCTCAAGCTGCTTAAGCAGCTTGATTCTTTTCCCCTTGGTTTTCTCCTCGAGGAGCTTCTCCTTTAATCTTTCTTTGAGCTCCTCAATCTTGATCCCTTCCAGTACCTCTAGAATTGCCTCTGTTCCTGTTCCCGCCTGAAACTTCTCCTCTCCATATAAACCCTTATATTTTTGATATTCTTCCTCCTCCAATACCTGGAGCTTCTTGAGAGGCGTCTTGCCAGGATCGATTACCAAATAGCTGACAAAATAAACGATTCTTTCTACTTCATTTTTTTTGAGCCCCAACAGGAGAGGCAGATATTTCTTAGTGTACCAAATATGGGTTACTGGGGTAGCCAGCTCTATATGTCCCATCCGTTCCCGCCGGACCTTAGAAGAGGTTACTTCGACCCCACATCTCTCGCACCTAACACCCTTGTACTTCATTTTTCGGTACTTACCACAGTAACACTCGTAGCCTTTGGTAGGACCAAAGATCCGCTCACAAAAAAGACCTCCTCTCTCCGGCTTGAATGTCCGATAATTAATGGTATCCGTCTTCTTTACCTCACCATAGGACCATCGCCTTATCTCTTGTGGCGAAGCAAGTCTTATCCTGACTTTGCTTATTTCACTTATTTTCAAGGATTTCTCCCTATCTTATGTTTCCTCTTTGTCTAAATCCATAATGCTCAGTTTTTTACTATCTTTCCAAAATTCCAGCGACAATCCCAAAGATTGCAGTTCCTTAACTAAAACTTTGAAAGATTCGGGTGTTTGAGTATCCAGAAAGTTTTCACCTCTTATTATCCATTCATGTATCTTAGCCCGGGCCTGGAGATCGTCTGACTTACCTGTAAGCATCTCCTGCAGGCTGTATGCTGCTCCATATCCCTCCAGAGCCCATACTTCCATTTCTCCGAATCTCTGGCCTCCCTGTCGAGATCTCCCTCCCAGGGGTTGCTGAGTTATTAAAGCGTAGGGACCGGTGGAACGAGCATGCATTTTTTCTTCAGCCAGGTGAATCAACTTCATCATATACATGTAGCCTACCGTCACCGGCTGATGGAATAAGACTCCTGTTTGTCCATCGTAGAGAGTAACCTTTCCTGACTCGGGTAGAGAGGCCCTCTTCAATAGCCCTCTTATCTCCCCTTCCTTAGGACCTTCGAAAACCGGACATATTATCTTTACCCCTAAGACCTTGGCCACCCATCCCAGGTGGACTTCCAATATTTGGCCTATATTCATTCGGGAAGGAACACTCAGGGGATTCAATACTACTTCCACCGGCGTTCCATCCTCAAGAAAAGGCATATCCTCTTCAGGAATTATCTTGGCTACTACTCCTTTATTTCCATGACGGCCAGATACTTTATCTCCAACTCTGATCTTACGACGCATAGCCACATATACCTTTACTTTCTTTCTCATATCTGGCGGAAGATTATCCTCGTTCTCCTGGGAAAAAACTTTGATTTTAATAACTTTTCCTTCAACTCCATGAGGGACTCTTAAAGAGTTATCTTTTACCTTTTGTGCCTTTTCTCCAAAGATACTGCGCAAGAGCCTTTCCTCAGGGGTAAGTTTTACCTCAACCTGAGGGGTCACCTTGCCTACCAGGATATCTCCAAATTTCACCTCTGCTCCTATTCGGATAATCCCATCCTCATCTAGATTCTTTAAAGATACCTCCTCCACATTAGGAATATCCGCGGTAATCTCCTCTATCCCGGACTTCAGTTCCTTTGCCTCAACATGAAATTCCTCGATATGAATAGAGGTGAAGATATCATCCTTAACCAGTTTTTCACTGATTAAGACAGCGTCCTCAAAATTGTATCCTCCGAAGGGCGTAAAGGCTACTAGAATATCTCTGCCCAGGGCAAGTTTACCATTTCGGATAGCCGGACCATCAGCGATGAAATCTCCCTCTGTTACCTTCTCTTCTCTGGTTACAATCGGCCGTTGGTTAATACAGGTACGTTGGTTGGATCGATTAAACTTTGTCAGGTCGTAAGTATCTATTCCTGATAAAGTTTTAATTTTTATGGAGTTAGCATCCACATAAACAACTTCTCCAGAGCGTCTTGCTTTCACCGCACTCATAGAATCTTGAGCAACTTTCTCATCCATCCCTGTTTGAATAAAAGCTTCCTCTGGCATCTCCAAGGGTACTGCCTGACGCTGCATATTAGAACCCATGAGAGCCCGGTTAGCCTCATCATGTTCCAGGAAAGGAATCAAGGAAGTACTTACCGAGACCATCTGCTTGGGGGATACCTCCACATAATCTACCTTTTCCTTGGGGACAGTAACAACTTCTCCCCTGTATCTGGCTATCAGTTCAGGTTTAATAAACCTCCCTTCCTCATCTATAGTATCGGTGCTAGCAATATAGTAATTATCTTCCTCTCGGGCATCGAGATATACTACTTTTTGAGTGGCCCTATCCCCTTCTACTTTCCTATACGGGGTTTCCAGAAAACCAAACTCATTTATTCTAACATAGGCAGCTAAAGAGACGATCAAGCCAATGTTTTGACCTTCAGGGGTTTCTATGGGGCAAATACGACCATAGTGGCTATAATGAACATCTCTCACTTCTTCCTTAGCCTGGACCCGGTTCAATCCTCCTGGACCCAAGGCCGAGAGTCTGCGTTTGTGAGTGAGTTCCGCCAGCGGATTGGTCTGATCTAAATATTGAGAAAGGCGCCCTGTATTGAAAAAACTATCCACTGAATTCCTCACTGTTCTCGTATTAATGAGGGAGCGAGGAGTGACTGTTTCGGGATCCTGGATACTCATACCCTGCTGTATGACTCTAGCCAGGTGAGCCAATCCAATGTGGAGTTGTTCTAACAGAAGGTCCCCCACTCTCCTTACTCTCCTATATGAGAGATGATCCAAACTTTTTATTTCTTTTTTCTCTCTATTTAACCTTAAGAGATATTTTATAGTACCTATAACGTCCCTCAACCGGATAACCTCAGTCTGCCAATCACCATCTAAATCCAATTCCTTATTAATCTGGAATCTCCCCACTCTGCCCAGGCTATATCGGCGAGGATCCAGAAATGTCCTGGTAAAGACTTCATTAACTGATTCGAAAACAGGGGGTCGAGTTGGCCTGAGACAATGATAAATCTTTAGAAGGCCGTCCTTTTGTGTGGCTGCTCCATCCTGCTTGAAGCTTTCTTCCAAAACTCTTCTGTCATCTGGATTCTCAAATTCCCCGAGAATTTCTTCAGGCACTCCACCCATAGCCCTTAAGAATAAGGTCGCCAAAAATCTCCTCTTACGGTTAATCCGCATGTAGATGAGACCCTCTCGAATCTCAAAATCCAACCAGTTTCCTCTTTGTGGGATAATACGCGCTCTGTACATTATCCCGGAAGTGGAGGAAGCAGAAATATCCTCCTCAAAAATTACCCCGGGGGACCTCTGCAATTGGTTGACTATTATCCTCTCTCCCCCGTTGATAATAAAACTCCCTTTTCTCGTCATTAGAGGAAAATCTCCCAGATATACTTCCTGCTCGGTGACCTCCCCGGTCTCCTTTTTAACTAAGCGTAGCTTCACGTACAGAGGAAGAGAGAAGGTGAGTTCTTCCTCCTTGCATCTCTCTACTGGATGTCTGGGTTCTCTTAAATCATACTCTACAAAATCTAAGACCAATCTGCCATTGTAACTTTCCACAGGAAATATATCTTTAAAAACCCCCTGCAAACCCTCATTAACCCTCTTCTGGGGTGGAACATTTACCTGCAGAAAGGCTTCAAAGGATGCTTTTTGCATCTCCAGCAGATTCGGTACCTCAATGACAGGTTTTGATTTAGTGAAATCTAATATCTTTGAACCCTTCTTGATATCCATGAATTACCCCCCTACTTCACCTCCAACTTAGCTCCTACTGCCTCTAAAATCCCTTTGATCTTAAGGGCTTCTTCCTTACTTACTCCCTGCTTAACGGGTTGGGGAGCTTGTTCTACCAAATCTTTTGCTTCCTTTAATCCCAGAGAAGTCACTTTTCTTACTTCCTTAATCACCTGGATCTTTTTGCTGCCCACCTCACTTAATATCACGTCGAACTCAGTTTTCTCTTCTTCTACTGCCGCCTCACCAGCGCTTGGAGCCTGAATACCAACCGGAGAGACAGCAGCGGCCTTGACTCCAAACCTATCCTCCAGCTCTTTTACCAGTTCTGAGAGTTCCAGCACGTTCATCCCTTCAATAGCTTTAATGATCTCTTGCTTTTTATCACCTTTTCCCTTGTCTTCGGGCTCTTTCGTAAGCTCTTTCGTAAGCTTTTTCGTAGGCTCTCTTTTAGTAGGTTCTTTTCGGAGTTCTGCTTTGAGTTCTTTCTTGGGTTCTTCTTTGACTTCCACTTTGGGCTCTTCCTTCGGTTCTTCTTTGGGTTCTTTCTTTCCTTGTTGTTTTACCTCTTCAAGTTTTTCCCCTGTGGGGGATGGCGTTTTAGCCATAGATTATCCTCCTCTTTTGGCCGAAATTGTGTTTAGAAGATAAATTAGTCGTTGCAGAGGCGAATTCAAAGCACCCCTTAGCCTTGCTAAGGGAAGCTCGAGCAAGAATAAAATCTGGGACAAAAGAACCTCCCGAGAGGGCAGTTTCCCCAAGGTTTTTACTTTATCCTCTTCCAAGAAATTCCCACCTAAGAGACCCCCCTTAATGCTCAAATTAGGATGATTGGGAAGAAAACCTACCAGCACTTTGGCTGAAACTAAAGGATCTCCTTCTACAAAGATTATCCCCGTGGGCCCGGAAAACCATTGAACTAATCCTTCCAGTTCTTTTCCCTGAATAGATCTTGCGGCAAGAGTGTTTTTGACCACTCGAAAAATGGCCTTCCCCTCTCTCAATTTATTTCGGAGCTCAGTAAGCTCTACCACTTTTAATCCTCGATAATCCACTATGAAAGAAGCTGGACACGTCCTCAGAAGCCTGCCTATCCCTTCCACCTTCTCTATTTTTTCTCTCAGTGCCATTTTACAGATCTCCCAATAGGCTAGGTAGGTCCACTTTTATGCCCGGTCCCATTGTAGAACAAAGGGAAATGCCCCGAATGTATGCCCCCTTCACTGTAGAAGGTTTATCCTTATTTAAAGCTCTAAGCAAAACTTTGAGATTCTCGAGTAGGGCATCATCGGTGAAAGAGATCTTTCCTATCAAAGCATGGATTCCTCCGCTGGCATCGTTTCTGTACTCAATCTTTCCCTTCTTCAATTCTCTTACCGCCCGGGAGGGATTCTCACTCACTGTCCCTACTTTTGGGGATGGCATCAAGCCTCTAGGACCCAGGATTCGTCCCAATTTAGCCACATCTTTCATTAACTCTGGCGAAGCAACCACGGCATCAAAATCAAGCCATCCTTTCTCGACTTTGGCTATCAATTCCTCATCTCCTACCCAATCAGCTCCTGCCTTGCTGGCTTCCTCAGCCTTCTCTCCTTTAGCAAAGACCAGTACCTTAAGCTTTTTGCCCGTCCCATGAGGTAGAGCCACTGTCCCTCTCACTCGCTCACCACGTTCCTTAGGTTTTATATTCAAATAGACGGCTACCTCTACTGACTCCTCGAATCCACAATGAGAAATTTCCTTCATTAACTTTATAGCCTCTAGAGACGCATATTTCTTATTTTTTCCCAGCCTCTCGGATATCCCCAGATATCTCTTACCTCTTTTTTTTGCCATAATTAATCTTCTACTTCCAAACCCATGTTTCTCGCCGTTCCTTCAATGATCTTGACCGCACTATTGAGCTCGTAGGCATTCAAATCCGGCAGCTTAATCCTGGCTATCTCCTCCAGGTCCTTTCGGCCTATCTTGCCCACCTTCTTACGGTTAGGCTCCCCAGAACCCTTCTCAATTCCAGCTGCTTTCTTGAGCAGGGAAGCAGCTGGAGGTGTCTTTAGCTCGAAGGTAAAAGACCTATCTCTGTAAACAGTTACAGCCACAGGAATAATGATATCTCCCTTGTCTTTGGTCTTCTCATTAAAGGCTCGGCAAAAATCCATTATACTCACGCCGTGCTGACCTAGAGCTGGGCCTACAGGAGGAGCTGGATTAGCCTTACCAGCCGCTATCTGAAGTTTAATTTTTGTCTGAATAGGTTTTTTAGCCATTAGAGCTTTTCCACATTAACATATTCTATTTCCACAGGGGTTTCTCTGCTAAAAATGGATACAAGAACCTTGAGTCTTTGTTGATGAGGATTGACTTCTATGATTTCTCCCTGAAAACTGGCAAAGGGTCCCTGAGCAATACGAATAGTCTCACCCAGTTCGAAAAGAATACCGGGTTTAGGTTCCTTTTCCAAAAGGCCCATTCGGTATTCCACATTGGTCACCTCTTTCTCATCTAAAGGAACAGGTTGATTCATGGGGCCTACAAAACCACTCACACCAGGAGTGTTAGATATAACAAATTTACTCTCATCGGTCAGTTCTGCCTCAATAAGCATATACCCGGGGAAAAACTTCCTGCGGTATATCCTTCTTTTTCCATTCTTAACCTCTGCTATCTTTTCCTTGGGAATTAAAATGCGGGAAACCTTGTCCTTGATTCCAAAAGATTCAACTCTTTGCTCCAGGTTAGTCTTCACTCTATCTTCCTGACCGGCGTAAGTATGAAGAGCATACCATTTTTTTTCGCCCATAGTCACTTCACCTCAGAAATATATTAAGAATCTGTAGAAACAAGACATCTATCCCACCTATAACTGCGGCAAAAATAATGATAGTGATAAGAACAATAAGAGTAGATCTTATGATTTCGGGCCGAGAAGGCCAGGTCACTTTTCTCATTTCAGCACTTACGGCTTTAAGAAAACCGCCTACCTTTTTAAACATTGTCTCCCTCTATTTCGAGCCCAGAGATCAAAATATCTTGGGCAGGCCCGGCAGGACTCGAACCCGCAACCGCCGGATTTGGAGTCCGGTGCTCTAGCCATTTGAGCTACGGACCTATTTTTCTTTATGAAGAGTGTGCTTCCGACATCTCTTACAATATTTTCTAAGATTCAGAGGGGATGTATCCTTGTTCCTGCTGGTGGTATAATTTCTCTCTTTGCACTCTGTACATATCAGAGTAACTATTTTCCTCATGAGATTCCTTACTCAATAATCTTCCCAACCACTCCGGCTCCTACTGTATGCCCCCCTTCTCTTATGGCAAATCTTAGACCCTGTTCCATAGCAATAGGAGTGATGAGCTTAATGGTTAGCTTGACGTTATCTCCCGGCATGACCATCTCTACACCCTCAGGCAAGTTCACATCCCCTGTGACATCGGTAGTGCGGAAATAGAATTGAGGACGATAGCCTTCGAAGAAAGGAGTATGTCTTCCTCCTTCCTCTTTAGTCAAGATATAGACTTCGGCCTCAAATTTGGTATGGGGAGTTATACTCCCAGGAGCGGCAAGAACCTGTCCCCTCTCCACCACTTCCTTTTCAATTCCCCTGAGAAGCACGCCAATATTATCGCCTGCCTGGGACTGTTCCAGGGTTTTTCTGAACATCTCCAGACCCGTAGCCACCGTCTTTTTGGTCTCAGTTGACATTCCTACTATTTCTACGGCATCCCCGATATTGATTTTTCCTCTCTCCATTCTTCCCGTAACCACCGTCCCTCTTCCTGTGATGGTGAAAATGTCCTCTATGGCCAGCAGGAAGGGCTTATCCACATCTCTTAGCGGAATAGGAATGTAATCGTCTACGGCTCCTATGAGATCCAAGATGGGCTTACATTTGGGGCAGTCTTCTTTGCCACATCCGCACTGAATACATTGCAAAGCTGATCCAGCCACTACGGGTATTTCATCTCCAGGAAATTCGTAATTTGACAAAAGCTCCCGGACTTCCAGTTCCACCAATTCTAGCAGCTCTTTATCTTCCACCTGATCTACCTTATTCAAGAAAACTACTATGGCCGGAACATTTACCTGACGGGCTAATAGAATATGTTCCCTTGTTTGAGGCATGGCACCATCTGCAGCAGAAACCACCAAAATAGCCCCATCCATCTGAGCTGCTCCAGTAATCATATTCTTGATGTAATCAGCATGCCCCGGACAATCTATGTGAGCGTAGTGTCTTTTTTCCGTTTCGTATTCTGCGTGATAAATAGCAATAGTTAAACCTCTCTCTTTTTCCTCCGGAGCATTATCAATCTCCTCCAGAGTCAAGGCCTTAGCTAATCCCTTCTTTGACAGAACCTGAGTAATGGCTGCTGTAAGAGTAGTTTTCCCATGATCCACGTGTCCAATGGTTCCAATGTTAATATGAGGTTTGGTCCGTACAAACTTTTCCCGTGCCATTTTTATCTCCCTCCTTTCTTCTTAGATATTCAAGGGATAGTGTTCCCTTGAATATCTTGATTTTTGGAAATCTTGCGCTCTTATAAAGAACTTACATTTTA
>SOJT01000148.1 GCA_004376485.1 Candidatus Aerophobota bacterium
GGGCTACAAGGAGTATCAAACTAGAGGAAAGATACAAAGACTGCCAAAGATTTTGGGGTTTCAGGCGGCAAAATCAGCCCCCATTGTTAATGGCCATGCTATCCAGAAACCCCAGACCATTGCTACAGCTATAAGGATTGGTAACCCAGCAAGATGGACTGAAGCGCTGAGAGCGGCCGAGGAGTCCAGGGGTCTCATAGAAAAGGTAGAAGATAAAGAAATCCTGAGGGCTTACAAACTTCTGGCCGAGGGGGAGGGTATATTTGTAGAACCTGCTTCGGCTATTTCCCTGGCAGGGATAATGAAACTGCATAAAAAGGGTTACTTTCAATCTGATCTCTCTGAAGCTAACTCAAAACTAATTATAGTTTGCATTCTTACCGGTCACGGTTTAAAAGACCCTGACCGGGCCATAAAAGAATCATCTCCTCCTGTGGTAGTACCTCCGGATGAGAAAAAAATAATGAAAGTTATCAACCAAAGGAGTTTCAAGGCATGACTCAACTATCGGCAGCAAAAAAGGGCGATCTTACCCCTGAAATGAAGAAGGTAGCTAAAGAAGAAGGATTAGACCCAGAGTTTATCAGAGAGGGAATAGCCAAAGGCGAAATCGTTCTTCCTAAGAACGCAAGATACAAACTAAGAGAGATAAAAGCTATAGGTCAGGGGTTAAAGACCAAGGTAAACACTAATATCGGGACTTCCCCGGATTTGATTGACCTAAGCTTCGAACTAAAAAAGCTGGAAGTAGCCTGTCAGGCGGGTACAGACACGGTTATGGATCTTAGCACCGGCGGAGATTTAGATAAAGTCCGCAGAGCCATCCGAAGAGCCTCACCCATTCCCCTGGGGACAGTTCCCATCTATCAGGCTGCTATCGAGTCCATTGCCGAGAAAGAAGCTCTGGCAAAGATGCACCAGGATAAGATATTTGAAGTAATTGAACGTCAGGCTCTGGACGGAGTTGACTTCATTACTGTTCACTGTGGTCTTACCCGCTCTACCCTGGAACGTCTGGCTGGCCAGGGCAGGGTTACCGACATCGTCAGTCGAGGAGGGGTCTTCCTGGCCACCTGGATGGTAGCCAACGATGAAGAAAATCCTCTTTACGCTCAATATGATCGTCTTCTGGAGCTAGCCAAAAAGTATGACCTCACCCTTAGTTTGGGAGACAGTCTTCGACCCGGATGTCTAGCCGATTCTACCGATAGAGCTCAGATTCAAGAGCTCATTCTTCTGGGCGAGTTGACCAAAAGGGCTCACGATCAGCAGGTACAGGTAATGATAGAGGGGCCGGGACATGTTCCCTTTACCGAGATAAAGGCCAATATCCTTCTTGAGAAAAAGCTCTGTCACTATGCCCCTTTTTATGTCCTGGGTCCGGTAGTTACCGATATCGCTCCTGGCTATGACCACATTACCGCAGCCATTGGAGGAGCTTATGCAGCCAGCAGTGGGGCAGATTTCCTATGCTATGTTACCGCAGGGGAACACCTAAGACTCCCCACCCTCCAGGATGTGAAAGATGGGGTAATGGTTACCCGAATCGCTGCCCACGTAGGAGATATTAGCAAAGGAGTGAAGGGTGCCATGGAATGGGACAATCGGATGGCCAGGATGCGGAAGAAAAGAGACTGGACCCGTCAAATTGAACTGGCCATTGATCCCGAGCTGGCCAGAAAAATGAGGGAAGAAAGCAAACCCCACTCTTCTGACGTCTGCACTATGTGTGGGGAGTTTTGTGCCCTGAAGCTCATGGAGAAAGTGATAAGACCCAAGAAAGGGTAGGAACTTCACGAGATTGACCTTTTTCTCTGGACAAAGACCACCAATCCCACAATTAG
The DNA here is from genome assembly GCA_004376485.1 of Candidatus Aerophobota bacterium. Taxonomy (GTDB): domain Bacteria; phylum Aerophobota; class Aerophobia; order Aerophobales; family AE-B3A; genus SOJT01. The sequence goes on from SOJT01000148.1 coordinate 1,845, forward strand.
AGGGAAAATGGAAATGAGATAGAGGAGGTTGGCATTTTCCTTTCTCACCAAAAGAATCTTTCTCTCGCTCCCCTTGAGTACTTCCCCTTCCCTCTTTTCCAGGCGAAGTTGGTAGTTTCCCTTTTCAAGGACAGGGGATAGATCTAGCTTGTGTCCCTCAAAGGTAGGAGCCCTCCCGGGAAACTCCTCCTCTTTGTACTCTATAATCTCATATCCCAGCTCAGGGCCAGGGATCTGCTTAACATAATAGGGAGCTTTTTTTATCCTTTCCAGCAGCTTTCCCTTCTTCAGGAAAGAAAGTAATACGTTCTCAAGGGAACTTGTATGGACCCACATCCATCGCTCGGGAGTTCCTTCATTTTGCGGATCTAAGAGTTTCTTATAGTAGAGTTCATTATACTCGTCCTGAAGGAAAGGACGAAGGTAAAGGGTATTTTTTCCTGCAGCGTAGATTGTCTTAGATGGATCATCCAAGTTTTCTCTCATAGTCCATCTATTTCCCGGTATTATCTCATAGCCCACCCCTCCCTCTCGTCTGCGGGCAAAAACCACTAGATTTTTTTGGCTATCTTCTATTATGGTCCCATCCCTTGCTCTCATTCTTATTTGATAGACTCCCTGGGGCAGGTTGAGAATATAATCTTTGCGCAGAGGAGTAACATAAAACTTAACCCCTTCAGGCGGACTTGGTTCGGTGGGCATCTCCGCTTCTACCTGAGCACGGCTTAGCTCTTCCCCCGCCTCTCGTCTCTTGCTGAGGTCTTCCAGAAACTTATTGAACGCATCTCTATACTCCCGCATCTTTTCATAATACTCATTGATTCTCCCATAATAATCCTCAGTGGCCTTTTCGTATTTCTGGAAAAAGGCGTGAGCTTCCTCGCCCAGATACATCCGGGAGTTTTCTGCAAAGAATCCCTCCGGATAGTAAGTAACGTTTTCTTCCTTTCCCAGGGACCTTGTAACCTCACCCTCTTTCATAACCTCCAGCGTCCCCTCTATCTCCTCATTTAGAGCCTTGAAGCCCGCTACATAGTTTCCCGTAATAGGCCAAAAGTAAACCAGGGTAGAGCGGAGAGAAACAGCATTATTCTCATTAGCAATGAGATAGATAGTATCCTCACTACGAGGACAGAAGCCTGGTGTGTATCCCTTTCCATCAAATAGATTCAAACTGTAAACTAACTGCTCCCTTAATGTGGGGGCCTGGGCCAGGCTGGGGGAAGTGAGCGCCCCCAGTAAGAGAGCGAGGATTAAAGCAGATAAAGGGCTGAATTTTCTCATCCACGAACTCCTTTCGCCTCCAGGATGAGCACAGAGGAAACTAGCAGGATAAAGGAATAGACAAGAGAATAGAGTATGCTCATCCCATACAGTCGCATGCTTCCTATGGCGATGGACTGCATGCCCCTGTTAAGATAGGAGAAAGGGGAAATCCATCCGGTCCCCCGAGAGACCATCTCCAGAGTCTTCCTCAAATAGAGCAAAGACGAAGACAGAGCTTCCTCTTCCAGACTAACCAGCATGGTGTGAAAGATCTGGATAGCCAGAAAAGCCAAAAGAATACCCACAAGCCAGATAATGGAAGTTCTCATCTTTGAGGTTAAGGAGGATATGAATAGACCGAAGCTGACGATGCAGGAGACCGAGAAGATAGAGAGAAAGATAGCCTTCACCAGGCTCCAGGAAAAAGCCAGATTGGTAAGGCTAGAGACCGCTGTGAAGTAAACAAAAAAGAAACAGACCATAACCAGGTAGAGAAGCATATCCTTGGTATATTTTGCCACCAGGTACGAAGAAGAGTTCACCGGTCCATAGAATAGAACCTCCAGAGTTCCCTGATCCTTCTCTCGCGATATGGAAATCACGGAAATGATAGCCAGATAAAAGGAAACAATAACTAAAGATATGAAAAGGGGATAGTTTAGAGGATCTGAGGAGATTAAGATATTGTTTTCTTTGATTGCTCCAAGATGACTCTTGAGAATAAAAGAGGATGACATGAGAGAAACAAAGGCGGCTAGATAAAGACCCCAACCCTTGAGAGTTGAGAGAAAGTCCCTTCTGACGAGTGCTTTAGTAGTATGAGATGCGAATGAGAACCTACTTCTCATCATTTTACCTCCCGAAAAAGCTTTACGTCCGTGCTGCTGTCCTCAAAATCTCCCTGGGGAGTGTGGAGAACTAGCTGAAGGATACCGTATTTTTCCTTCTCGGCATCAATCCTTATCCTGTCCCAGGGGATTATACCCTTGTTTTTGGCCAGCCACTCCTCAGAGTCCCAAAAAAGCTCAATTGGTCCCTCCAATATCTTCCTCCCCTTCTCATAATCTCCCTCAGTTCCCTCTCTTACGAAAAGTGCTCCTTCTAAAGTAAAAGGAAGGGCAGGATAATCAACTATCCCCTCTCCTTTGCTGTCATGAAAGCGTATCTCTATTTCAATGCCCCGTTCTTTAGGCTCGGTGAAAATAATAATACCCTGTAGATCAGGAATTTCCCTGCCTCTCATAGCTATATCCACCAGATTCTTCCCTCTTTTTACCTGGATGGGTTTTGTAAAATCGTAGTAATTCGGAGCAGTAACTTTGAGAGTATGGGAGCCGGGTGGAATTTCTGTGAGGCTATAGGAGGTACTGGTAAACTTGATGGTGGATTTGCCATCCACCACGATTCTTGCCTGCCTCACTGCATCGCCGCTTAAGGCATCCGCTACTACCCCCTTGACCTCGCCATGCTCCTCGCCGGTAAGGAAAAGGAAGGATATGAGACACCCTGCCCCAATAAGAATAATAGCTACCGTGTATATGACAGACTTTTTCATTCCAGTAGACCCCGATTTATGTCTTCTCGGATGAGGAGGGAGTGAGCAACGAGATGTTTTTCTGTGTGATAGTTATGAAGGCATCTTCCAGTGACATCTCTTTGACTTTTATGCCCAGAACAATTCCCCCTCTCTGAGAGATAGC
>SOJT01000197.1 GCA_004376485.1 Candidatus Aerophobota bacterium
AGAACCAGGAAAAAAATTAAAAGTAAGGGCCAGGCGAAAATCAAGAGCAAGGCCACCACCAGTCCCATGGTGCCTCCTACAATCTTACCCCGATTACGATTAAAAAGAACCTTCATCAGAACCTCTCACTAGTTGGTCCCCTTTCTTAAAAAGGCAGGAATGTCCAGGTCTTCCCCTTCATAAACTTTGAGATCTAATTCTCTTTGATAAACCTCTTTTTTTCCTTTTGCTTCTCCTTCGGCTCGAGCTTCGCCTCCTACCACCATAAGGGTTAGAATTACTTCCTCAGACAAATCCTCATCCACACTTACACCAAAAATGACCTCTGTTCTGGGAGGAGCGCCCTCCCTAACCATTAGAGTAGCTTCCTCCACTCCTGAAAGACTTAACCTTTTGCCTCCCCGGATATTCAACAAGATACACCTGGCCTCTTTCAGCGGAATCCTGCCCACCAGAGGCGATGAAATAGCCTGTTTGGCAGCTTCTTGAGCCGCTCCCTCACCAGTGCCCCTTCCCTTGCTTATCTGAATGCGACCCTTCTTCTGAAAAAAACTCCTGATATCAGCAAAATCCAGACTTATCAGGCCAGGGTACAGGAGCAAATCTCCTACTGCATGAATAGCCTCTCCAAAAGCCATATCTATCTTTACTAATTTCTCTTCAAGAGAAGACCCTTTGCCCGGTTCTTCTAAAAGGAAATCATTGGGAATCACCATCAGGGCGCTGAGGACCTCCTCCAGCTCCTGCAGTCCATTTCTGGCCTGATTTACTCTTTTCTCTCCTTCAAAATGAAAGGGTAGGACGAGGAACCCTAAAGTCAAGACGCCCATCTTCTTAGCTAACTGTGCTACGATGGGGGAAACTCCGGTACCTGTCCCCTTTCCTAGTCCGGAGATTAGAAAGAGCAAATCCGTGCCCTTCAAAACCTCCTCCACCCTCTCCTTTTCTTCCAGGATTATTCTTTTTCCCGTCTCGGGATCTCCGCCTGTTCCCCATCCTCCGGTGATAGATTCCCCCAGCTGAAGTTTCTTTCTAACTTTACATCTTTCCAGGTCTTGCCTGCTGGTACTAATGGCAACAGATTCTATACCGCCAGAGGAAGGATTCAAGTGCGACAAAATATTGCACCCCGCTCCTCCTATCCCCACTGCTTTCATAGATACTGAAGTAAGACGAGGAGCGCTCTTCGACTCAGGAGAATCAGATTCAAGTTCAATCATACCTACCTCCTGTCTTTATTTCAAAAAATACCTCAGTATGGAGAAAAAAGACCTTTGGCAAAAAGCGCTAGAACTGTCTTAGAAACCTCAGATCGTTCTGGAAGAAAAGACGAATATCATCAATTCCGTATTTCAGCATGCATATCCGCTCTACCCCCATGCCGAAAGCAAATCCCTGGTATTTTTCCGGATCATAGTTCACCTTCTTGAAAACCTCAGGATCCACCATTCCCGCCCCCAGGATTTCCAGCCATCCTTTCTGAGAGCAGACATTACATCCGGAGCCCTTGCAGATAATGCAGCTAATGTCCACTTCGGCACTGGGTTCGGTAAAGGGGAAAAAGCTGGGGCGGAAACGCAGTTTTGTCCCCTTGCCGAACATCTGGTAGACAAAACAGGTAAGAGAGCCTTTTAAATGGGAGAAGGTAATGTCCCGATCCACGGCCAATCCCTCTACCTGATGAAACATAGGGAAATGGGATGCATCAATAGCATCACGCCTGTAGCACCTTCCCGGAGCAATAATGCGGATGGGGGGAGAGGTCTTCTCCATTATCCTGATTTGAACAGGGGAAGTCTGAGTTCTTAGAAGGCGACCATCTTCCAGATAAAAGGAGTCTTGCTCATCTCTAGCTGGATGGTATTGAGGCATATTTAACGCCTCAAAGTTATAGTATTCTGTTTCTATTTCCGGTCCTCTTACCACACAAAAACCCAGACCAATAAAGATTCTCTTTATCTCTTCCAGAGTCTGGGTAATAGGATGGAGTCTACCCAGAGGAGGCTTTTTCCCGGGAAGAGTGATGTCAATATATTCTCCCGGCTCTCCCTTCTTGAGGGCCTCTTTTCTCTCCAGAATTCTTTCCCCAATCTCCTTTTTTAATCTATTGACCAGCTGACCTTGTCTGGGTTTATCTTCAGGAGGAAGATTCCTAATATTTTTTAGAAAGAGGGTTATTTTTCCTTTTTTCCTCCCCAAAAACTCAACTCGCAGGCCATCTAAATCCCTTTCATTTTTGGCCCCCCTGATCTTTCTTTTGGCCTCCTCCCCCAGCATCTTTAGATCTAACTTCATTTTATGGATCTTTTTCCCCACAGTAAACTTAAGTGCTTATTTTATACTTCTATGCCCGCTCCCCGCACACTCAGATACCCTACCCTTAATAAGATCAAGAGCGTGGGGAAGGGAGGGAAGAATTAAGGTTAAACACTCCTTAACCCCTCCAGGACTTCCTGGCAGATTGATAATTAAACTATTTCCCCTCACTCCCGCCATAGCCCGGGAAAGAATGGCATGAGGAGTAATCTTGAAGCTCTCCTTCCTCATTATTTCCCCGAAGCCGGGAATTTCCTTATCTAGAACCTTCCGGGTTGCCTCCGGAGTAACATCCCTGGGAGAGATTCCTGTGCCTCCGCTGCTCAAAACCAAATCAATACCCTTCTCGTCGATCATTCTCTTGAGGGTGCGGCAGATGATCTCTATTTCATCGGGAACAACTTCATATGCCACCACTTCCCCCAGATCCTTTACCATTTCCTTAATAGTGGGCCCACTCCTATCTTCTCTCTCACCTCTGGATGAAGCATCACTTACCGTAACTATCCCGATCTTTACCATCCCCTATCACCTTTATCTCATTGCCCACTTTTATCTTTCCGCCCGAAACGACCCTGGTGAAAATACCTTCCTTGGGCATAATACATTTTCCTATTTTCTTGTAAACCGCACAATGATTATGGCACTTTTTCCCTATCTGGGTTACCCTGAGCCTCACCCTTTCCCCGATCTGAATCTCGTCCTCTATTTCAAGACAGGTAAGGTCGAGGCCCTGCGTAGTAATGTTCTCAGCAAAGTCACCGGGAACCAGCCTATCTTCTCTCGAGTTTTTTACCTGGGGACAGAATTTCTGTTCTTTGATCCTTTCTAAGGAAAGAAGACTCACCTGACGGTGCCACTTTCCTCCATGAGCGTCTCCTGAAAGACCCCATCCCTTCTTTATGTATCCCTGAGGTATGGGCTTCTTGGATACTCCTTTTTCTTCACTTATATTAATGGAGAAAACTCTACCTTTCATCTACTCTTCCTTTTGTCCCGCTTCTGCCACCCTTTTTCATTACCAATCGGATATTGGAAATGGAGATTCCCTCTTGCACCCCTTTACACATATCATAGATAGTGAGGGCAGCCACTACAACAGCGGTTAGCGCCTCCATTTCCACCCCCGTTCTGTCTTTTGCTTTAATATGTGAGGTGATCTCGATAGAATTCTCCCCTACCTCAAAATCTACCCTAATCTGAGTAAGAGATAAAGGATGGCACATTGGAATAAGCTGGGGGGTTTTTTTTGCGGCCAGGATTCCTGCTACCCGAGCAGAGCCCAGGACATCCCCTTTAGGAATCCTTCCTTCCCGGATCATACGGATGGTTCCAGGAGAAAATAGAACCTGGCCCTTGGCCACTGCCTCCCTGGCGGTAATCCCTTTTTCTCCCACATCAACCATATCCAGTCTGGTCAAACTCATCCCCCTATCTCAAACATAAACTTACCTGAGCAAGAAAAATTAAAATGGTGATGTTTGGGCTTGTTTTGAATAACCTTTTCATAGAGCTCCTTTATTTCTTCCTCGGGGGCCCCTTCTCGAAGAGCTCCTTTTAAATCCACTTCAAAACCTGATAGAAGACAGGACCGTAGTTTGCCATCGGCAGTGAGACGAAGACGGCTACAGGAATCACAGAATGGGTGGGAGAGAGGAGAGATAAATCCTAAAATAAGCTCATTTCTCTTGATCCTGAAATAACGCGCAGGTCCCGTGCCAGGAGAGGAATCTACTGGCTCCAGAGGGCCCCATTTTTTCTGGATCCTCTCTCTTATCTCAGTGCTCGAGATGTACCACCTTTCTCCTTTTCCATTGATGGGCATATGTTCAATGAAACGCAGCAGGAGGCAATTTTCCAGAGCAAAGCTGACAAAATGAAAAATTTCGTCTTCATTCACCCCTCTCAGCAAAACCATGTTAACTTTGATAGGATCTAATCCACATCTTTTAGCTTCAGCAATTCCTCTCAGCACTTCTCTTAAATTATCGCAGCCGGTAATCTCAAGAAATTTTCTCCTATCTAAACTATCCAAACTTACATTGATGCGGGAAAGTCCCGCCTCCTTCAAAGGAAGAGCAAAGTTAGCCAGGCCCAGCCCATTGGTGGTCATGGTAACCTCTTCGATTCCTCCAACAGAGGAGAGCATTTTGACCAGGTTCACGATGTTCCTTCTGAGTAAGGGTTCTCCTCCGGTTACTCTTACCTGCTTGATTCCCCAATGAGTGGCCAGATTAAGGAATTTCACAATCTCCTCGAAACTTAAGATTTCCTGGGGGGGAAGCTGAATTAGCTTTTCCTTGGGTCGGCAGTAAAAACAGTTAAGGTTGCAGCGGTCTGTTACTGAAAGACGCAGATAGTCTATTTTATTCATCCCAATGACCTACCTTCTCCAGATACTTCATATCCA
>SOJT01000055.1 GCA_004376485.1 Candidatus Aerophobota bacterium
AACCCGAATTCCTCCTTAAAGACATGCAGTACCCTCACCTTTGTCACTGTCTCCACAAAGGGAGCTTTTACGTGGAGTCCTGGTTGGGTAGTTCTCACATATCTTCCAAACCTCCTGATTACCCCTAGCTCTTCCGGTCCAATGGAGTAAAAGAGAGCGGCCAAAACCACTATGATGATAATCCCTAAGACAGCCAGTCCAATCCATTTTTTGTTTATGGGAATACTAGGGAACCCCAACTCGTCCGCTAAAGGCATTTTTATCCTCCTTTACGCTTACCAAGTAAGCTTTTTTTTGAGACACTTTTGAAGTATACAATATTTGACGAAAATAGCAAGTGACCCCCTGGGATTTCTTGACTTCCCCTCTGGTTAAAATAAAATAAACTTTGATCCTGTGAAAATTAAGAGTCGAATCTGAGAATCAAGAGTGAATCCGGACAAACAGATAAAGAAATGAGAATAATAAAAATAAATCCTGCCCATCCAGAGGACCACAAAATCAAAGAGGGTATCAGGGTCCTCAAGAACGGCGGATTGGTGGCCTTTCCCACGGATACAGTCTATGGATTGGGAGCAGATGCCGAGAGCTTAGAAGCGATTGATAGACTCTACCAGGTAAAGAAAAGACCTAGAGAAAAGCCCTTTATTCTCTTTCTGGCCAAGAAGGAGGAAATTCTTGACTTTACGGAAACAATCCCCCTATCTGCACAAAGACTCATGAATAAATTCTGGCCCGGTCCTCTAACCCTTATATTTAAAGCTAGCAGCATTTCTCCTGCCACCTTGCTAAATCAACAAGGGGAAATTGCCATAAGAGTTCCCTCACATCCCATCCCTCAAAAGCTCATTGAGAAAAACAAAATTCTCCTGGGGACTACCAGCGCTAATTTCTCAGGAGAACCTAGTCCCCTGAGAGCAAGTCAGATTACCGCCTACCTAAAAGAAGAAATAGACTTGCTCCTGGACGGAGGGGAAGCGCTTTTAGGTGAGGAATCCACTATAGTGAGAGCTACCAGCCGCGAGCTACAATTGATCAGAGAGGGATGGCTTCCCAGGGAGACCGTAGACAAGGAAGGCAAAGCGAAGGGGGATATTCTTTTTGTCTGCACAGGGAACACCTGCCGAAGTGTCATGGCCGAGGCTCTCCTCAAAAAACTATGGCCGGAAGAGCAATCCCATCGGGTTAAGATCCACTCGGCAGGAATAGCTGCTTTTTATGGGTCACCACCCGGAAAAATGACCCTAGAAGTGCTAAGGGAGAAGGGAATAAATGCTTCTTCTTATCGAAGCGCTCGCTCTGAAGGTGCGGCGCTAAAGATGGCTGATCTTATTCTGGTAATGGAAAAAGACCATAGAGAAAGAATTCTGCATCTTTATCCCCCGGCCCGGGGTAAGGTTTTTCTGCTAAAAGAGTTTGCCACAGGCTTAAAAGAAGAAATTTCTGATCCCATGGGAGGCTCCTACCAGAGCTATGAGAAGTGCTTCAAGGAAATTGAGGAAAATATAAAAGGGATTATAAAAAAACTCGGCTTGGACTATGATAGGGGAGCTTGAGGGGACCCTTCCTCAAGAACTGTTGACAAACAGACCTGATACGTTATATTGGAGCATCGAAAAACAAAAATTATGATGATTGGAAACATTTAGGAACACAGGATTTTTCCCAAAGCCAAGATAGAAGAATGAAAGAGAAACGTCCCTCATGGGATGATTATTTTATGGAAATCGCGCATCTCATCACCTCTCGTTCCACCTGCCTCAGAAGAAAAGTAGGAGCTCTATTGGTTAAGGACAAAAGGATTCTTTCTACGGGTTACAATGGAGCCCCCCGCCATCTACCCCATTGTGAAGAGATAGGGTGTCTGCGGGATAAATTGAAGATTCCATCTGGCGAGAGACAGGAGATATGCCGGGGTCTACATGCTGAACAGAATGCTATTATTCAGGCAGCCATGCATGGCACCGGAGTGAAAGGATCGGTTCTTTACTGCACCCACCAGCCGTGTTTGACCTGTGCCAAAATGATCATCAATGTGGGGATAGGAAAAGTTTTCTTCCAGGGTAATTATCCAGATTCTTTAGCTTTAGAGATGCTGAAGGAGGCTAAAGTTAAACTTATCAAAAGGGGAGCTCAATATGCCCAGACAGGTTCTAGAAAAAATTAAAGAAGCAGAAAAAAAAGCCGAGACAGTTATAGAGGGAGGGAGAAGAGAAAAAGAAAGAATGTTAGGAGAAGCGGAAAAAGAAGCAAAGGAAATAATCGCCAAATCACAGGAAGAAGCAAGAAAAGAAGGAGAAAAGATAAAAAAAAGACTTTTATATGAAGCCGAGGAAGAGATAAAGCAAATCGGGAAAGAATTTGAAATGGAGAGGAAGAAAATCGAAGAGAATAGCAAGAAAAATTTAAAAGAGGTTGTACAGTTTATTGCCCAAAGAGCAAAGAAATTCTGGGTCGAATCTTAAGTGAGCTTCTTGAGAGGGTAGAAGATGGCTGTAGCAGAAATGAGAAAAGTTTACCTCATTGCCGAGGAGAGTCTAAGAGATTCCATAATCAGGAAGCTGCGGGAATTAGCTCTTTTCCAACCTGAGACTGTGGATGGCAAATCTTTTGCCTCTTCCTTCAAGCCGCCCCGGGTGGAAACGGACCAGCTGGAGGAGGCAATCTCTCATCTCAGCTGGACTATAGATTATCTGGGGCAGTTCGAAGAGAAAAAGTTTGGTTTGGGGCTTTTTCCCACCAAGATAATGGTCAAAGAGGGGGATTATTTTCACTGGATTAAGAATTTTGATTGGCAAGGGATCTTCCAGAGATGCTCAGAATTTAAGGATAGGCTGGAAAAATTAAGGGAAGAGAAAAACAATCTCTTTGAACGACTTCACTTCCTGCATCACTGGGAAGAGCTTCCCCTTCCTCTGGAAAGATTAAGGGAAGGTAAGTACATTATTTACCGGTCAGGAATAGTCCCCAGGGAGAATGGACCCGATCTTAAGAGCAAACTAGATGAGCTGAAGACAACTTACCTCCACATCGTCAAAGAAGAGGCAAATGAATTATATTTCCTTCTCGCCTGCTCCAGGGAAAATTCGGAGGAGGTGGAATCTATATTTCAAAAACTCAGAGTGGAAAAAGTCTTCTTCAAGGAGCTGGGGACCCCTGGAGGAAAAATCAAGGAAATGAAGGACAGAATCACCCAGATAGAAAAAGAGATATCTGCCATAGAGACTAAATCTAGGCATCTAGTAAAGGAAAGAATCAAACTTATGAGTCTCCATGATCATTTCTACAACCTTCTTCGGGAGAGAAAGGTGGCCTCGGGCACCCGATCAAGCTCTTATACTTTCGTCCTCGAAGGTTGGGTAAAAAAGGAGGATCTCTCTGGCCTCAGGAGAGGCCTGAAAGAGTTCTCCTCCTTGGAGATGGTGGTGCGTTCAGCAGGAGAAAAAGGAGAAGGAAAAATACCCGTTGCCCTTTCTAATCGCCGTTTTTTCAAGCCTTTTGAGTTTGTGACCAATCTCTATGGACTACCACTTTACTTTGAAGTTGATCCTACCCCTTTCATGGCTCCTTTCTTTGCTCTCTTTCTTGCTTTTTGTTTGACAGACGGGGGATACGGAATTATCCTGGCCGCATTGGCCTACCTCGGCCTTAAGAAAATGAAGATAGGGGAAGAGGGAAAGAAGCTTTTCTACATTCTCTTCATCAGCGGGTTGATCACTGTAGTAGTGGGCACTCTGACCGGAGGGATATTCGGGGTACAATTCTCAGCGCTCCCTGCTTTCCTCTCCCCTCTCAAGCGGCTGGTTTTGTTCAACCCATTAACCCAACCCATGATTTTTCTGGCGATCGCTCTGGGTATGGGAATTGTCCATATTCTCCTGGGAATAGCCCTGGAAATATGGGATTCTTTAAGGAAAGGAGAAATAGCTACAGCTCTTCTTGATGAAGTCCCCTGGATTTCAATTATCTTGGGAGCAATTTTGCTTGGGCTAGGCAGGTTCGGGTATCTAGGAGAAACCTCCGGCACTTTTGGTCTTATTATGCTCCTGGGAGGAGCAGGAACTTTGTTCATATTTGCTGGAAGAAGTAGCAAGAACCTCTTTATAAGACTGGGGAAGGGGATCTATCAGATCTATGGAGTGGTGGGACTCTTTGGTGATATTCTCTCTTATTCGCGTCTTTTGGCCCTTGGACTAGCTACCAGTGTCATTGCTACCATAGTAAATACCCTAGCCAGGATGGCTTCCGAAATACCCCTGGTAGGTCCTGTTGCTATGGTTATCATCCTCATAGGAGGCCACCTGGGCAACATAGGTATAAATTGTCTCTCTGGATTTATTCACACTGCACGTTTGCAATATGTGGAGTTCTTTGGTAAGTTCTACCAGGGTGGAGGACAAAGTTTTATACCCTTCAAAGGGGAGGGAAAATACATCGCTTTGTCCTGAAAAAAAGAAAGATCTATCTCTGAGGGAAGAACAATGAACTCGGAATTTACATTTTATCTTCCTACCAAAGTTTACTTCGGTGAGTACGCAAGCACAAAGGTGGGAGAGGAAACCAGAAAGCTCAGCCAGAAGGCTCTCATAGTGACTGATGGGAATCTCATTCACAAAATCAGAAACAAAGAGAAAATAGAAGATTCCTTAAACAAAGCAGGAGTAAAAACCATCCTCTGGGAAAAAGTTTCGAGCAATCCTCCTCTCAGTATAGCAGAGGAGGGAGCTGAGCTCGCCCGGAAGGAAAAATGTGACCTAATAATAGGATTGGGAGGAGGAAGCGTTATCGATGTGGCAAAGGGAATCTCTGTAATCTGCACTAATCCACCTCCTCTTAGCCTTTACCTTGGCAGGGACAAGATCGGAAAACCTCCTCTTCCTCTCATCGCCATTCCTACCACCGCCGGCACCGGAAGCGAGGTAAATCCCTATGCCGTATTTACCAATCCCAAAAGGAATCCACCTCAAAAAGAAATTATGGCAGACTCTCTGCTCTTCCCAAGAGTAGCCCTGGTAGACCCTCAGCTCACTCTTTCTTTGCCTGCTTCGGTTACTGCGGATACGGGAATAGATGCTCTCTGCCATGCTATTGAAAGCTATACCTCAAATAAATCCCAGCCTTTCAGCGAAATGCTGGCCTTAGAAGCTATTCAGATCCTGGCACATTACTTGCCCCAGGTTATGAGGGATCTAGAGAATATTGAGATTCGTTCCTACTGTTTATACGCCTCTCTTCTGGCTGGAATAGCTATTGCTCAAACTGGAACAACTCTGATTCACGGAATGGGGTATAAACTCACCGCCCGTCTGGGTATTACCCATGGCAGAGCCAATGGAATCCTCCTTCCCTGGGTGTCTGAATTTAATCTTCAGACTAACCCTCTAAAATATGCCCTTTTAGCTAAAAGCTTAGGGGAAGAGGTAAAAGGACAGGGGCAGGAAGAAGCAGCAAGACGCTCGGTAAATGGGATAAGAAGAATTCTGGCAGAGGTGGGTCTGCCGGAAAAACTAAACAGGGAAGAGATAAGAAAGCATACCATTGAGGAATTTGCCAGAGAGATTATGCAGAATAAACGAAGATTAAGCAATAATCCGCGTCTGGCGACTTTAGAGGATGTAGTAGGAATCTACGAGAAGGCTTTGGGGAACCATAAAGAAAGTTAAGGAGGTTCCAGATGTGTGGTATCGTAGGGTACGTTGGAGACAAAGCGGTGGATACTTTGCTGATTGTAAGCCTGGAAAGGCTGGAATATCGTGGATACGATTCTGCCGGCATTGCTACTCTGAACGGGGGAAAACTGGGGATAAGAAAACAGGTAGGTAAGATTCAAGTTTTGAAAGAAATTCTAAAAGAAGAGCCCCTGGAAGGTCAGTTAGGAATCGCACACACCCGTTGGGCTACTCATGGGGAGCCCAGTACGGAGAATGCCCATCCCCTCACCGATTGTAAGAGTGAGGTGGCTGTAGTGCATAACGGAATTATTGAAAATTATACCGAGATAAAGAAGGAGCTCCTTAGAGAGGGGCACATTTTCCGTACCCAGACAGACACTGAAGTCATCGCCCACTTGATAGAAAAGCATTTAAATAAAAACCTTCTGGTGGCGGTGCAGAAAGCGGTAAAAAGACTGGAGGGAAGCTACGCTCTGGCAGTAATATCTATAAAAGATCCCGACAGAATTGTGGTAGCTCGATACAGATCCCCCCTGGTCATTGGGGTAGGGAGAAATGAAAACTTTGTGGCTTCCGATGCTTCAGCTATTCTTAATCTGACTTCCAATATGATCTTCATGGAGGACGGGCAGATTGGATTCATAACCAGGAGAAGGATTAAGATACTTGATAGAGAAGGCAAGCCTCAAGAGAAAAAGGTCAAGATCGTTAAGTGGCACCTTCTGGGAGGACCTCAAAGGGATGGATACAGACACTTTATGCTTAAAGAAATCCATGAGCAGCCTGTCGTCATCCGGAATGTTCTTCAGCGAAGAGTTTCTCAAGATGCCAAAAGAATCTACTTCGAGCATACCAATATCACTAAAGAAAAGCTTCTCAATATAGGTAGGGTTATCATCCAAGCCTGCGGAACTTCCTGGAACGCTGGCCTGGTGGGTAAATACCTCTTTGAAAAGTATCTGCGCCTCCCTACCGAGGTCGATCTTTCCTCCGAGTTTAGATACCGTATGCCTGTAGTTAGAGGAGATACCCTGGTTATGGCCATCTCTCAATCGGGAGAGACCGCCGATACCCTGGCCGGGATCAGGCTGGCTAAAAGTATGTTCCTGGATGTTCTCTCTTTATGCAACACTATAGAGAGCACCATAGCTCGAGAATCGGATGGAGTTATCTATGTTTTTGCTGGTCCAGAGATTGGAGTAGCCTCCACCAAAGCTTACACCGCTGAGCTTCTGGCCTTATTTCTTCTCACCATTTACTCGGGAAGGCTCAAAGGGACGCTTTCTGAGGAGGAGGCTATGCGGATGCTAGAAGAACTAAAGAAGATCCCCTACTATATGGAGGAAATGCTTGATAACCAAAAAGAAGTTTTGGAATGTGCCGAGAAATACTATCAATCATCCAATTTCCTCTTCCTGGGGAGAAAGTTCAATTACGCTACCGCCCTGGAAGGAGCCTTAAAGCTTAAGGAAATCTCCTACATCCATGCTGAAGGGTATGCCGCTGGCGAGATGAAACACGGACCCCTGGCTTTGGTGGATGAGAGAATGCCGGTAGTTTGCATAGCTCCTAAAGACTCGGTTTACCAGAAGATGATCAGCAACATCCAGGAGGTGAAGGCAAGACGAGGCAAAGTCATCGCCATTGCCACCCGAGGAGATGAGGAAATTACCAAATTAGTTGATCATACCATTTTTATTCCTCCCATCCGGGAAGAATTCTCCCCCATTTTAACAGTTATTCCCCTGCAACTTTTTGCTTACCATGTGGCTATGAAACGGGGCTGCCACGTGGACCAGCCAAGAAACTTAGCCAAAAGTGTCACTGTGGAGTAAGTAATTGAGAAGAATATCCCTCCTCTGGAGCATCTTTGTCAGCTTAGTTCTTGCCATCTCCCTCCTCTTAGTCCTTCTTTTGGCATATCCCGCGGAAGATGTAGAGATTATCCAGAATAGAGAATACTTCCCCCGAGTACATCGGGCTCTTAAAGAAGCGAAGGAGTCCATAAGAGTGATAATGTTTGAAGCATGCTACTATGAGGAGTACCCTGACAGTCCTAGCAACATCTTGATTAGAGATTTAATAGAAGCTCATAGAAGAGGGGTTAAAGTAGAAGTTATTCTTGAGCTAGGCATCTTTGAGGAGGTTAACCGGAACAACCAGGAAGTCGGTCAGCTTCTTTCTAAGGAGGGGATTGCAGTAGCCTTTGACTCCCCCTCGGTTACCACTCATGCTAAACTGATAACCATTGATGGAGACATTAGTATCCTGGGGAGCACCAACTGGAAGTATTATTCTTTAGATAAGAACAACGAGGTTTCAGTTCTCATCAAATCCAGGGAGGTTGCGGGGGAGATTGAGGAGTATTTTAAAATAATCTGGAACACCTGCCGTGTGAAATAGTCAAACATAAGAATCTTATTTTCTCAATATCTAGCTGGATTTGCCGCCAGTCCCTGTCCATCCTAATTTGGTCCTGAGCGTTTTAAAGAAGAATTTCTCTCGCATCCGAATGAGAATAGCCTGATAGGAAGCTTCCTCGGTTCTGATGACATCTCCATCTTCGAGGTCAAAATCCACCTGCCCATCCATAGTCAGAAGAACTTTCTCTAAACCACACCCAAGAATTACTTTTATTTTTTCTCTACGGGAAACGATGAGAGGCCTTACCGCTAAAGTATGGGCACAGATGGGAGAAAGAATTATCACCCCCAGATTAGGATGCACTACAGGACCCCCGGAGGAAAGGGAATAGGCGGTAGAACCGGTAGGAGTAGAAATTACCAACCCATCAGCGGAGTAAGTAGTGATAAACTCATGGGAAACAAAGGTTCTCAGGTTAATAATACGAGGGATACCGGCTTTACTAATAACAACATCGTTGAGAGCAACGAAACTGCCCACCTTTTTTCTAGCCCGATGAACGGCTATTTTGAGCATAAGACGCTTCTCCTCTTTGTATTCCCCTTCCAGGATCCTGGTAAGTCCCTCTTTATATTTAGAAATAGGGATCTCCGTGAGGAATCCCAATCCCCCCAGATTAATGCCTAAAAGGGG
Source organism: Candidatus Aerophobota bacterium (assembly GCA_004376485.1). Classification (GTDB taxonomy): domain Bacteria; phylum Aerophobota; class Aerophobia; order Aerophobales; family AE-B3A; genus SOJT01. Next base: position 8,730 of record SOJT01000055.1, read on the forward strand.
GGTATGACAGGAAGCAAAATCTCGAGCTGCTCTGAGCAGGGTTCCATCTCCTCCTAGACTGATAATAAGCTGAGCCCTCCTTCCCATCTTTTTCCTCTCCATAATAAGATCCGCCCGATCGATGCTTTCCCCCAGCCAGGGTGAGAGGAAAACTTGAATTTTCTTACTCTCCAGCCATTCCAGCACCAGCCGAGCATCCTTCAGTGCATCTTTTTTCTCCTGATTTACAATCATCCCTATCTTTTTAAACATTTCTTAATCTCTCATTAGCTCATCTATGGCCTTAACCATCCCTTTCCTGCTAAGTCCATATGTGCTTAAAAGTTCCCCTCTCTTTCCCTGCTCCAGGAATTTCTCGGGAAGACCCAGCCTTTTGACCCGACAATCATTCACTCCTTTCTCCTGCAACAGTTCCAGAACAGCCGAACCAAAACCTCCTTTAAGAACCCCTTCTTCTACAGTGAGAATCTTCCTGGTTCTGCTGGCCAGCTCAACAATTAAATCCTCATCCAGAGGCTTAACAAATCTAGGATTAACCAAAATAGGACTTACTTTTTTCTTGGCGAGGTTCTGGCATGCTTCTTCAGCGGGGGAAACCATAGAACCAAGAGCAAATATTGCCACATCTTTTCCCTGGCGAAGGATCTGGGCTTTGCCTATAGCAAGTTTTCTAAATTTTCCTCCCCCCCGAGGAGGAGGAAAATTTCCTTTGGGATACCGGATGGCAACGGGATGATCTATCTTAACCGCCGTATAAAGCATATCCTGAAGTTCCTTGGCATTATGAGGAATCATCAGGATAAGATTGGGCAGGTGACGAAGATAGGCAATATCAAATATCCCCTGATGAGTGGGGCCATCTGGCCCCACTATTCCCGCCCTATCCAGCACCAGCACTACAGGAATATCTTGCAAGGCAACATCATGAAGGATCTGATCATAAGCTCGCTGCAAGAAAGTAGAATAAATAGCTACTATGGGCCTGTATCCTCTCGAGGCCATTCCAGCAGCAAAAGTTACCGCATGAGATTCAGCAATGCCTGTATCAAAGAATCTTTCAGGGAACTTCTTCCTAAACTCGGACAGCTTTGTTCCCTCTGACATAGCTGCAGTTACAGTTACAATGTTCTCATTTTCATCTGCCAGCCTAAGCAAAGTTTCTCCAAAGACACTGCTCCAGCTTCTATCCACTCTTCTTTTCGGCTGACCTGTGGTCAGATTAAAGGGGGAGGAACTGTGGTAAAAAGATGGATTCTCCTCGCCGAATCTATATCCTTTACCCTTTTTGGTAACCACATGAACCAGAACAGGCCCCTTGAGCTTCTTCACTCCCTCTAAGATTTCAATGAGATCCGGAAGGCTGTGGCCATCAACAAGGCCAAAATATCGAAAACCCAGCTCTTCAAAGAAAGCTCCCGGGAGAACCAACCCCTTTAACCTTCGTTCCATTCTCTCAATAAGCTCCATACCTTCTCTTTTCAAGAAAGGGGTTACCTGAACCAGATGCCGGAAATCTTCTCTTAGTCTGTTATACTCTGGATTCGTCCTTAAGCGATTCAAATACATGGAAAGAGCACCGACACTGAAAGATATGGACATCTCATTATCGTTGAGGATCACTATGAGATCTTTCTTCAGAGAGCCGGCATTATTTAAAGCCTCGTAAGCCATTCCCGAGGTTAGGGCTCCGTCACCTATCACCGCTACCACCGAGTAGGACTCTCCTTTAAGATCTCGGGCGCAGGCCATTCCCAGACCTGCCGAGATAGAAGTACTGCTGTGCCCAGTATTAAAAGAATCATGGACACTCTCTTCTCTCCTGGGGAAACCCGATATTCCCCCCTTCTGCCGCAAAGTAGAGAATCTCTTCCTTCTTCCGGTAAGAATCTTATGGGTATAGCATTGATGCCCCACATCCCAGATGATTTTGTCCTCTGGGCTATGGAAAACCCGGTGAAGAGCGATGGTGAGCTCCACCACTCCCAGGTTGGAGGAAAGATGTCCCCCTTGATGGGCCACTGTATGGATGATAAGCTCCCTTATCTCCGAGGCCAGAAGTTTTAGCTCCTCCAGACTCAACAGTTTTAGGTCTTTTGGACTCTCTATTTTTTCTAACAACTGCTGCATTTTCTTGCCTTCTCTTTTGTATTAATTTTCCTATTCCTTAAAAAGAAAATCCGAATCCTCCTCCGGTTGATTCTTATCTTTCTCCTCAGTTCTATCTTCCCTCGTCTGGTCCTCTATCTTTTCTTCCCGCCACTCCTTAAGCTTGAGGTGATCTTTTTCCTTCATCAGAACCTGGATTTTTTTCTCCGCTTCTTCCAGCTCTTTTTCACAAAAATCTATGAGTTTCATTCCTTCTTCAAATCTCTCTAGAGCCTCATCCAAGGAAAGATTACCTTCCTCAAGCTGCTCGGTAATTCTCTTTAGTTTCTCCATAGCTTCCTCAAATTTCACGCCTCTCCTCCTCAATTTTGTAGACCGTGGAGTAAGCTCCTCCCCTGTGCAGTTTTACCCTGATCCTTCCTCCTTCCTTGAGTTGTCGGTAGTCTTTGATTATTTCCTGCTCCGGATGTTTAAAACAAATACTGTAGCCCCTCTCCAGGATAGACAGGGGAGAAAGATCCTTTAGTCTATTCTCCAAAAAACTCACCCTTTCCCTTTCCCTCTCCAATTTTCTTTTGCTGAAGCTGAGGAGTCTGTTTTTCTCCTCTTTCAACTTTTCCCCCATCAGATAAATTCTCTCTTTAGGGACAAGCTTTTCAAAGGTATGACTTAAGACAGAGAGCCGATAAGCCTCCCACTTATGTTTTCTGCCAAGGGAGAAAAAAAGCTTCTTGGTTAGCTCATCTACAGTTTGCTCAAGATTCTGAATAGATCGAAGAGGATATCTAAAAGGAAGCGAAGTTCTTATACCTTCCAGATCTGAACCATGGGTTTTGAGACAATCAGCTATAAAATAGGTAAGCTTCTCCTTTTTATTTCCGATGAGCTTAATCAAATCCTCCTTTTTGGGAACTACCCTCTGGGCAGCGGCTGATGGGGTAGGAGCCCTGTAGTCAGCCACAAAATCAGAAATGGTAAAATCTATCTCGTGACCCACTGCTGAGACAATGGGAATCCCAGATTTATAGATAGCCTCTGCCACTACCCTCTCATTAAAAGCAAATAAGTCCTCCAGAGATCCTCCTCCTCGAGCCACAATAATCACATCAACTTTGCTATAATCATTTAGATCCTGAATAGCCTGGGCAATTTCCTCAGCCGCTCCTTCACCTTGAACCCGGCAGAAGGCAAGAACAACCTCTAAATTTGGGAAGCGATCCCTCAGCACCCAAATAATATCCCTGATAGCTGCTCCTTTTGGAGAAGTAACCACTCCCACTCTTTGGGGAAGGTAGGGAAGAGGAGCTTTATGCTCAGGATCAAAATAGCCTTCCTTCTGGAGCTCTTCCTTGAGCTGCTCAAACTTGAGATAAAGAATCCCTCTTCCAACGGATACAATCTCCTCCACATAAAGTTGATACCTGCTGCGAGCTCCGTAAACTCCTATACTCCCCCTTGCCATTACCTCCATTCCATTACTCAGAGCTAACTTGAGGTTATTTTTCCGGCTCTCGAACATGACACATGAAAGTAGGGCATTTTCATCTTTCAGGGAAAAATAGAGATGACGTGAGGAAGGCTTGAAATTGGAAACTTCACCCCGCACCCATATCTCCTGAAGATCTCTCGAGCCCTCAATTAACCTTTTTACCCGTGCAGTAATCTCAGCTACAGTATAGATATGAGGTAGTGGCATTTTTTCCCTTCCAAATGGAATTCCCCAGGAATAGGGGGTTAATGACCCCAGGCAGGCTTAGAATATCAAATTCTGGTGCATTGTCAAACCAGGACGGCCCGAGTTTCGCCTCATCTTAGAATGCTCCTGCTTGCCGCCCAGACTTCTTTCTTAAAGTAATAGGTTCTATTGCATTCTCCTTTTAGAAAGTGTGCAGTATCACTGTAGCCAAGAGAAGGCTGTTTTTGACAGATGCCCCATTTTTCGCTAACATACAGCGCGCTGCTAAAATATACTGCACGAGAGGAGGCAAAAATAAAAAAACAAAATCTCAATTCTGAAATGGGAGGTAGTCCAAATGGCCCATGTGGTCAGGAAAGTTGAAAGACCTGGTAAAGAGGTCTTAGCCCAGTTTCGGGAGATAGCGCCTGCTACTGCACATGAGGTGCTGGGAAAGACTGGTGCAATGATGAGCGACATCAAACCCATATATAATGGGATGAAGGTTTGTGGCCCTGCTATAACGATACGCTGCCACCCGGGAGACAATCTCATGTTGCATAAAGCTGTCGCCATCGCCGAGCCCGGTGATGTTCTTGTGGCCTGCGTGGGTTGCACGGAAGCTGGATACTGGGGCGAGATTCTAACTGTGGCTGCGCAGGCCAGGGGAATTGGAGGATTAGTCCTGGATGGAAGTGTACGGGATGGGGTGGCTATTAAGAAACGGGGATTCCCGGTTTTCTCTCGGGGGTTATGTATGAAAGGAACTGTAAAAGAAACCATAGAGTTTATCAATCATCCTATCTCCTGCGGAGATGTCCTGGTTAATCCTGGAGATATCATCCTTGGTGACGATGATGGAGTAGCGATCATTCCTAAAGAGAGGGCAGAGGAAATACTGAAAAAATCCCAGGAGAGGGAGAAGAAAGAGGAGGAAATGATGAGAGAACTCGTGGCAGGAAAGCTAACCTTAGAGCTGTTGGGGCTTGATAAGGTATTAGAAGCCAAAGGACTTCAAGAAGAGTGAAGCCGGAGGAGAGGTTGTGAGCCTTAAAGATGCAGCTAAAGGCTAAGCTAGCTTATAAAAAGGGGGGGATAATAATCGTGATGACTCTTCCCTAGGCAAGAGGGGGTTTTCGTGGATTTGGGGAAGCAGCATATAGATTGGCCAAAGGTTTAAGAGCAGCGGGCTTGAAAGAAGTTGTTACTTATGACAAATTCCAGGATACTTTCCCCTATAACAAAGTAATTCAAGCCCGAATAAAGGACGCCAGGGTAAAGGTAGTCTCAGATGTCCAGAAGTTGGGGTAAAGAGAATGGAAATTAAATTGCAAGAACAGAAATTAAGAAGATTTTGTGAGAATATTCTTAGTAAAGTTGGGCTATCTCAGGAAAATGCCTTTATCGTTACCGATTCTCTCCTCTTCGCTAATCTAAGAGGGATTGATTCCCATGGTATTATGAGATTTCCCTTTTATGTCGAAAGATTAAGAGAAGGGGGTACTAAGACCAAACCGAGAATAAAAAAAATCAAAGAAAAAGCAGCATCGGTCTTGCTTGATGGTGATAATGGAATGGGACAAGTGGTGGGTATGTATGCTACAAAATTAGCTATAAAAAAAGCAAAAAAGGCAGGAGTTTGTCTTGTAGGAGTAAGAGGAAGTTCTCATTACGGAGTTGCCTCGTATTACGCTGTAAAGACAGCCGAGGCTAATATGATCGGCTTCTCTATCTCCAATTCGACTCCAGTTATGGCTGCATGGGGAGGAGCTAAAAGAGTAATAGGAAATAATCCCCTTTCCATTGCCGTTCCTTATCAAGCGGGGAGGCCAGTAGTCCTGGATATTTCTATGAGTAGAGTAGCTGGAGGTAAAGTAAGATTAGCTGCAAAAAACAACCAAAAAATCCCTAAAGGCTGGATAATAGATCGGTATGGAAGAAATACAGAAAATCCCAATGACTTCCCTGAAGGAGGGGCATTACTTCCATTTGGAGAACATAAAGGTTATGGATTAGCAATCATGATGGAAATTTTAAGTGGAGTTCTTACTGGGGCAGGAATGTTGGGACAGATTCCCTTATGGTTTAAAGAAATCCGGAGCCCTTTAGATGTGGGGCACTGTTTTGGTGCAATTGATATTGAAAGTTTTATGGATTTAAAGGATTTTAAGGAAAGACTAAATTGGGTAATCCAAGAGGTCAAATCATCTCCTCTGGCTGAAGGATCCAAGGGAGTTTTCGTTCCGGGAGAAATAGAGTCAAAAATTGAAGAAGAAAGAAGAAAAAAGGGAATTCCTATTTCAGAAGGGGTATGGCAAGATTTGAAGAAGATGTCTGAAGTCTATAAAGAACCTTTAGAAATTTAGCATAGTCGTCTTGGACTAGCGGGTTCGATGGATTCAATTTATCCGACTGCGACCAACAGAAAGAAAATTTTTGGTCAAGCAGTAACTGTCAAATTTGGCCCAAAACGGGGAGGCCCGTCTTCTTCCGGTCTTCGTAAAATAGAAGCATACGCGTCTCCTCGGACTTCTGGATGGGCTCCCCATTGGCCTCGTAACTGACAAGGAGGACACCCAGACTTCTGTACGGGTCGGTCCATAGGAGCGTCTTATGCTCATCCGCTTGGTATATCGCCATCAGTAGGAGGTCATGCGTGCTCTCCTGCCGAAAGTCCGCCTGGGCTTCCCGCCCAAGGAGCGACCGCAGACGACCGCATCGGCCAAACGTAAGACATGCCAACGAGAAGCTGCGCTGCGCGTTCGAGATGTCCCCAAGTTGCTTATACGCATGGCCAATGTTCTGATAGGCTTGTGAATAGTGAGGGTCAATGTCGATGACCTTCTGATACAGGCCAAGAGCCTTTCTCGCTTTCCCCTCTTGGGCGAGAGTGTCGCCCCCTAGCTTCAACGATGCCGTACTCCTCTGTTGAAGTGGCTCTTCTGTCCTAGTTTCAACTATTGTTGACGGTTGTTAGCACGTTCATGTACTTGTCTATTTCCTCTTACTGTCTCGTTTCAACCTTTGACAAACAATAACCTGTTCAATATCAAACCGTACGCGGCTATTTTCCAAGCCATATCACGATATCCACATCAGATATAAGTCTCATCTTCTGGAGTGTTGGAGCCTTACCAAACTCTGTCATCAACCGTTGAGAAATTTCTCTCGCTTGACTTTCGGCTTGCTCCCGGTAATGGATTGTGATCCCCGTCTCCTCTTTAATAAGAGTTTCTGAAACGTCTATGACATTATAGTTACCTTTTTGGATAACTTCCTTTGCTCGCAAAAGCGTTTTAGTATCAATATTGGTGCAAATATAGACACTATACAAGCGATCCGTCCCGATATGATAGGTTAATGGCTCTGCGATGCCGAGCTGATAAAGATCGATAATCTTGACATCTGGTTCGATATAACAGGCTAACGCAAAACGATTCTGACCGCTATTCACTTTTATCCAACAGAAGTCACCTATAACAAATTCATCTAGATCAAACAACTTCTCCGGCGCTGTTGTCTTGGATACCGTAAGAGCCACACATCGGGAACGGTCTTCACTCTCATCATCGTGAAAATATCGTAACGTAAAGTCAGGAGCAAAAATTTTCCCCTCTCCTTTCTGCAATGTCGCCGATAACACCAATACAAGATAACGTCCTTCTGAGGCATCCTTCGCGTAGATCGTTCTTTGACTATTTGAAATCGTTGTCGTAAAAAAGTGACCTTCAATTTTTACGTTTTGGATTTCTTTCACGGTTACTGGTGTTGTTGCTGTTACTGGGTTGGTTGAGATGAGGAGACATGCTGCGATCAATCCTAAAACGATGAATTTAGCTCTTCGCGTCATTGTATACGTTTTCATAGTTAACCTCCTAAAAATAACATGACTTACATTTTCATAACCCTGTGGTTACAATACCTTTTTACATCTTTCACAATCGCAGGTTAGTTACTGAATACACAGTCAATTTGACACCACCTCCTTTTTATAGAGCACAAGTTGAGTTATACTACGAACCGCATAAATTTGTGAAAATGAGAAACTCAGTTTTTTCACAAATTTATCCAGACTCTCAAGTATGTGTATGCGTGCTAACATGTATTAGACAGCCTAAGTAATCTGACAAATACTGCAATTTTGGAGTATAAGACTTTTAAATATTTCAAATAATAAACGCGTAGACCCAATTATATCATGCTGTTACGGTAAAATAACGCATAATTTTAGTCCTGCTTATATTGCATTTTTGCAGTATAAGCAGATTCCTCCCATGGTATTGAATTCAAAAGTCTATCTAC
>SOJT01000062.1 GCA_004376485.1 Candidatus Aerophobota bacterium
AAAAGTGGAGCTGGCTTCTATGAGAGAGTGGTTTATGTATACCAATGAAACGCACAGGGAGACCAGCCTGAGGGAGAGGAATTTCAAGGACTTTATCAAAAATAGGCTAAGAAACCTTTTTCAAGAACTCATAGAAAAAAGGCTAGAATCTCCTTTTAAGTCGCTCCTTTGTGGATTTGAAGAACCTGAAATAGAGGAAATTCTCGAGCTGGGAGAAGAATACTTACCCCGGTCCATAAGAGGTGAGGCTATATTGACCATCGGGAAAACACTCCACTCCATCAAAAGGAATAGAGATGGGGTAGTTAATCTCATGCCTTTTACCTGCATGCCCGGGAACATCACCTGGGCTATATCCACTCAAATAGAAAAAGATTACCCTAACTTTCCTATGCTCTCTCTTTCCTATGATGGATCTTATCAAGCCAATTACCTGAATAAGATAAGAACTTTCGTTTCTCAGGTGCGGGACTATCACCAATCAAGAAAACAAGTCAAGGTAGAAAGCCTCCCAAAGTAGAAAGGTGCGCTAGCAAAAGGAGAGAGCAGTGAGGGTACTTATTCTGTACGGTGGAGAGGGCGGGAGAATCGGAGAGGTGACAAAAGTTATCTCTTCCACTATTCAATCTCGTGGACACGAGGTGGATGAAGTCCGGGTGGAAAACTCCAGCAGGATAACCTCTTTTTTCGTCTACGAGCTGGTTTATGTAGGTAGCCAGGTTATGGGTACATGGGGTGGGAAATTTTCATCCACCCTGGCCTCTTATTTAAGAGATTGCAGTGGACTTGAGGGTAAGAAAGCGGTGGTATTCGTCACACCAAAGCTATTCAAAGCAGGTAAAGCCATAAAAAGGATTATGAATCTCCTGGAGGAGAAGGGAGCTATTGTAGTTGATTTTGCCAGTCTTCGAAAGCCATCCGAGGCTGAAGATTTGGCCAAAAAAATCTCCCACCTTGAATAAAGAGCCTTCTATTTAGACTGTTCCTTTTTTAGGCTAAAACGATAGCACTCTACTCAAGTAGATCTCACCTGGGTAGACAACCTCAAAATCAATACAATGACAACTTAATGCGACAGGTTGACAATAAATATTATTATAATATAATATGATTATCATCACAAAACGAGACGTCTAAATGAGGAGGAGATATGATTGAACCTCTAGTCAAAGTAAATCTCTCGGACATGGTAGTAAAAAAATTGCAGGACTTGATTGCTTATTCTAAGTATAAGCCTGGGGATAAGCTACCCCCTGCCAAAGACTTGGCAAAGTTGTTTGGAATAGCCTACACCACCTTGCGGGAAGGTTTGAAAAAACTCCAGGCTCTGGGCCTGATTGAATTGAAACAAGGGGCGGGTATTTTCCTGAAAAAAGATTTCTTCGATGTATTCATAATCAACCCTGCAATAGAGGTCTTGGACAAAGATATACTTGACGATCTAGTTTACGCCCGAAAGATAATCGAGGTAGAGAATGTGAGATTGGCGGTAAAGAATGCCAAGAAGAAAGATTTAGAAACACTAAAAGGATTGTTAAATAAGATGAAAGAAAATCTAAATGATATGGAAGAATTCATTAAATACAACATTATATTTCACTTGACTCTAGGGAAAGTGTCCGGCAATAAAGTTTTTTATCAAATAATTGCCGGAATAACTGATTTGATCCGAGAGGAGGAAAAGGCAATATTTACAAAAGTACCGGAACTGACACAAAGTGGCTACACTCAGCACAAGAATATATATACGGCTCTTAAGGAACGAAACGAAGATAGAGCAGTCGAAGCCATGAAGACTCACATAGAAAAAGTCGAAGAAATGATTGCCCATTATGTTATTAGAACGGGTCGAAGAAGAGGTTAGTTTTCTCGTTCTTTGAGAATCTATGTAAAGCTGATTGTTGTTTAACATGCTGTAGGCTATGGCAAGGCGGGACTCTTCCAGCGGAGGCAGCGTTGAGTCCCTCTCTGGGGAGGTGCAAGTCATCCTGGCCTTGGGATGATGAGAAAGAACTTTTTGATTAGGTTGGCCAGCCCAGTTTCCAGACTGACAAAAAGGGGTCAAAAACCAGGAGAGGAGGTGAAAAGCACTATTCTTAAGAAACACAGACCCATTAACTGATTAATTATACTAGGAGGTTTAAGTATGAAAGTGCAAAGAGTTTTGAGAAGGTTGTGTGTGGTAAGTTTATGTTTCATCTGTCTGGTCGCCTTTTCAGTTTCAGGAGCACAGGCAGTTAAAGAGATCAAGGTTGCCACCGTGGCTCTTCCCGAGACCCTCCTCTATCAATGCCTGGTGAAGTGGCAGTCTGTTCTGGCTGAGCGTTCCGGTGGGGAGTTAAAAGTTAAGATTCTTGGACGGGGAGTCATGGGGGGTGACCGGGAAATGATTGAAGCCTGCCGCCTGGGTACCCTGGATACGGCTGTTGTCAGTGGCTCCGTACTGTCCCCCATTGTTCCACAGTTCATCATGATATCCTTGCCTTACCTATTTAATAATCATGATGAAGCTAATGCGTTCCTGGATGGTCCCGTTGGCCAGAAGTTGTTCGAGATGCTGGAGCCGACGGATCTCGTGGGTCTGGGCTGGGCTACCTGGTCATTCCGCGGTATCTGGAACAATGTCAGGCCCATCACCAAGCCTGAAGACCTCAAAGGCCTGAAGCTCCGATGTTTGGAAACGCCTCTCGATATGTCCATTACAACTCATATGGGCGCCATTGGCACCCCAATGGCCTGGAGTGAGGCTCTTCTTGGTTTGCGCCAGGGAACCGTGGACGGAATTACCACCACTTACGGGTTGGGCTATCCCCTCAAGTTGTATGAAATTGCCAAATACGCCACTCGAACAAAACATTACTATGAAAGTGCGCCTTTGATAATGAGCAAAAAGCTGTTCGATAAGTTTAGCCCAAAGGAACAAAAGATTATCAAGGAAAGTGGGGCGGAAGCCTTGCTCTGGGCTAGAAAGGAACAGGCGCAATTTGATGACAAGTCGAAAGCACTGCTGGAGGAAAAGGGCGTGAAGGTGAATTCGCTTACCCCGAAGGCCTTTGCTGCATTCAGAGAACTGACCAAGGATGTTTATGTACAGTTTCGGTTCAAGGTCGGTCCCGAGTTCATGGACGAAGCTCTTGCCTTCATCGAGTCTCTGAGAAAAAAATAAGTTTAACTAGCTATGATCCGGGACGGGACATTGGTCCCGTCCCGGGAGAGGAAAACTGTTATGATCAAGAGGACCCTGGACACTATCGAGCTTGCCATCAAAGTCATCTGTCGTGTGTTCATAGTCGTTATTGTAGCCATTCTCTTTTACGCGGTGGTTATGCGGTATGTCTTTCATCGTCCGCCTTCCTGGTCCATAGAGCTGGGCCGTTTCCTGTTCATCTGGATGGTCATATTCACCGCTGTTCTTGTAACTCGTGAGCAGAGCCATATGCAGATCACCTTTCTTGTCAATCTCCTGCCAAAGAGATTGAGATTTCTCTGGCTTACCTTTAGCCGTGTACTGATGTTGGGTTTCTGCTGGTTAATGATCCAACAAGGTCTGGTTATATACCCCATAGTGGCCAGTGCGGCATCGCCGTGCCTCGGAATATCTATGGGTTGGTGGTATCTCTCTATTCCCGTTGGCGGCTTGTTAATGGGCGTTTACATTCTGGAGACCATAGTCAAATCCATCATTGACCATGTAAAGATGAATTCCTCTGAGGAGAAGTGCATATGCTGATGTTATCAGTAGTGATTGTTTTCTTGTTTTTTACCTTACTGGGGATGCCTCTATACTTTTCCTTTGGTCTGGCAGCCAGCTTTGCATGCCTTGCTGGAAACCTTCCCCTAGAGATCATCGCGCAGCGTCTGCTAATCGGAATGGACTCTTTTGTCCTTTTGGCCATTCCGGGTTTTGTGCTGGTCGGAAACATTATGTCCCAGGGAGGGATATCCAGGCGGATTGTGGATTTTTGCAATTCGCTCATCGGGCACTTCAAGGGTGGTCTTTCCATGGTGACTGTCTTAACCGGCATGGTCATGGGCGGCATCTCGGGCTCAGCTATAGCAGATACTGCTGCAGTGGGCACCGTTCTTATTCCATCTATGGAGGAGAATAACTATCCAAAGGGATTCTCTTCGGCAATAGTTGGGACAGCCGGGCCCCTGGGTAATATCATTCCGCCATCCATTCCAATGATTGTCTATTCCATGACAGCAGGTCTTGGCGTCTTTGAGCTTTTTCTCGCTGGCTACATTCCTGGGGTGATGATCGGGTTTAGCCTGATGGTTCTCTGCTATTTTATCTCGAAAAGGAAGGGCTATGGCCCACCATCCACATTCCGGTTTTCCTGGAACAGGCTGATACTGACATTTAAGAGATCTATCCTGGCAATCCTTACACCCTTAATCATTGTTGGGGGTATTGTAGGCGGTGTGTTCACCGCCACTGAAGCAGCCATGATTGGTGTGGTCTACTCCTTGATCGTGGCCATATTCGTGTACAAGGAAATAACCTGGAGTCAGTTGCCAAGAATATTATTGGAATCAGCGAAAATGACGGGAAAGCTGGTGATTATTATAGCAGCTGCATCAGTCTTTTCCTATATTTCCATCATGGAAGGGGTTCCGGAGCTGCTCAAAGATTTTATATTGGGCATCTCCAGTAACAAGTATGTCATCTTACTTATACTGAACCTGATATTACTGCTTACAGGCCTGATTATAGACATACTGGTGGCAACGATTATCCTTGTGCCGATTTTGATCCCTCTGCAGTATGCCATGGGAATAAATCCCTTGCACATTGCCATGATTTTTGTTTTGAATATGTCCATCGGGCTCTTGACCCCGCCTGTCGGCTACTCTCTTTTCGTTTCTGCGGAAATCGCCAAGATTCCCATGGAAGAGACAGCTTTTAACGCCATCCCTATAGTTCTGACCATGATAGGGATCCTTTTTTTAATAAATATTTTTCCTCAGCTGTCACTCTTTGTGCCCAGTTTAGTCCGCTAATAAAGAGATCCGCAAGGGGAGTACCGGAGATTTGATCGAAGGAACTTCGGATCTAACCAGAAAGGAGGTTTAGAATGCATTATGTTAAGGAACAGGATATTGATGGGCTCCAATTGCCGGGCCGACTCTGGAAAAAGTTGATCGGGCCGGAGGAGGGTAGATGCCAGAACATGATTTTTGGAGTTGTCGCCTTCCCGCCAGGCAGTGATCCGGGAACTCACAAACACGAGCAGGAGGAAGAGATCATCTATGTGATCTCTGGACGCGGTGAAACCCGTGTTGGCAACAAGGTTTATCCACTGGAGCCCGGTGCGGCTGTGTTCACCGAGCCCGGCGTGGAACACGGCGTCAAGACCCTGGGGGATGAGCTCCTGGTGCTGATCAGTGTCTTCAGCCCCCCTGTGAAACCCGGGTCTTACGATAAAAAGAAATGAAACACTACTTTTTTAGGAGGTCATACAATGGAACGAAACATGTTGCTGGAAGAGGTGAAGCACTACTTTGTCGAATCGGATCACTGGCGCCGGCTCTGCGCGGCATTACAAGATCCTGACCCGAAGGGCTCTCACATCCATGCCTATGTGGAGACCTCGGTGCATCCCGACTCACTGGAAGCCATCATGACAGGATATTTTGAGCGTATGGGCTGGCCCTCAGCCCGCAAGATCGACCATATGGCGCCCAAGGCAGGTATGGGCAGCTTGCACGGAGTCGAATCGAAGGGGAAACCCCACTTCGACTTTCAGTGGTTCTTCCACAAGGACGTGGGGTTAAGGCCTTGTGAGGGAGGAGAATCGGGCTGTAACCTGGTGGTCTGGAACCGCTGGTATATTAACCAGTTTTATAGGCAATTCCCGTTCAGAGAGGTGGGAGCCGAGGAGGAAAAGACCCTGGAGGAATACTTCAAATCTGATCATTTTCTCAAGGGTCTGGAGTTTCCGGTGATGCCTACCACCAACCATATGCACATCAACGTGCATTCCAGTGTCCATCCGGACTATATTCAGAAGTACGCCGAGGTGGCTTTCCAGCGGGAGGGCTTGAAGATCTACTACACCTGCCCTAATGTGTACCTGGTGGGTGGCAAGTATCGAGGTAAGCTTGTCTTTATGGGGCAGGAGCCTGAGGTAGTCTTCGATATCGGATGGAAGTTCACCCCCGACGTGGTGATTGAGCCCGCTTGGGAGTCCTGGATCTTTGAGGCCAACCCTGGCTATGATGTCTGGACCTCAGAGATGTTGGCTGAGGTGATGGACGAGGATTATGTCCGGCTGACTGACCAGGAGATTCAAGAGATACTGAATACCTGCAAGTTTCCCAAGTAATGAGCGACCCGACCTGCCAAATTGGTCTTCATGGGGAAAGAGCCTGAGGCCGTTTACGACCTTAGTTGGCAGTTTAATAAGGTCCCTTTCGAAGGGCTTTCAAAAAATAGAAGGAGGAAAGGATTTGTACAGCTTGTTAGCAGAAATTGTAGGTCCAGAGAATGTCTCCAGGGAAGATTTCGAGCTTTGGTGCTATTCCAGGGATGCTGGATCTGTTTTCCCCAGGCTGCCCGAGTGTATAGTAACTCCCAAGTCTAAGGAGCAGGTGGCCGAAATCCTCAAAGTAGCTAATGAGTACAAAAAGCCGGTTATCCCCCGGGGGGCAGGCAGCAGTATGTGCGGAGCGCCCGTACCCCTTAAGGGAGGGGTTATGCTAGATCTTACCGGTCTGAAAAGGATTAAGATTCAAGACGAAGAGGGATTATTCGTAAGGGCTGAGGCTGGAGTAATCTGGACTGAGATAATTGAGGTTCTCAAACAGAGGGGACGAGAGATAGGGCTTGAAGGTCCGTGGTCGGCTCCCTCGGCTACCGCAGGGGGAAGTGTAGCTGTTGGTGCTATTTGTATGGGAGCAGCAAAATATGGAGGATTGGGAACCCAGATACTCGGTCTGGAGGTAGCGTTGGCTGATGGAAGCATAGTCAGAACCGGTTCCGCGGCCAATCGTAACAATGAAATGGTAATGAGAGACTGTAATGGAGCCGACCTAACCGGTTTGTCTATCGGGTCTCACGGAACGCTGGGCATAATTACCGAGGTCTCTTTAAAGACATACGCGTTCCACGAGGCCGAGGCCTATTATGCTTATTCCTTTGAGAGCTTGGAGGATGCGGCCAGGGCGGTATATGGACTGGCCAGAGATGAAATTGCTTTTGACTGCCGCATGTTTGTTTATCCGGTACCTGAGGAAATAGGAGGTGTGGCCGGGGTAGTCTATATGTTAAAAGGAAGTGGCAGCCAGATCCAGGAGCTAGGGGGAAAAAGCAGGAAAATAATGCAGCTTGCCCACGGCAAAAGTATCTCTGAGTTTGGAGAGCAATATTATAAGGGCAGATTTACGGCGCGGGTGAAGGCTTTTGGAGAAGCTGGACCTGGATGGCTGGAGGTGGCCGGCTACATTCCGATCCTTCGATATCCAGCCGTAGCTAAAGAAATTATCAAGTATTGGAAAAAACGTGAGGAGGAAGCTAAAAACCTGGGCATTAAGTGGAGTTTAGGAGCTTTGCTGGAAACTCATTCTATAAATATTCCCGTGGCCATCTTCTGCAGCGAAGTTAAGAGAGATGCCTGGCAAAGAATTAATAGCTACTGGCACGAACTGGCTGAGTTAATGTATGAAAGAGGAGTAAGCCCGTATTGGATTGGGCACCTCAGTTCGCATATTGTAAAAAGATGGGGTCCTTACTACCAGCTTTATAAGAAGATCAAGGAGAGTCTGGATCCTAATAATATTTTAAATCCGGGAATGCTTTAAGGAAGACACATTGAGACTCAAAGACCTTACCGAAGAAGTCTACAAATGCATCCGGTGTGGATGGTGTAGGGAGAAGATTTGTCCAATAAGGGAGGAGTTAGGTTTTGAGTCTACCTACGCTAGGGGGATAGTACTCACAGCCAGAGGGCTGCTAGAGAAACAGCTTAATTATTCGAGTGCGCTGGCCAACCGGATGTATCTTTGTCTTGAATGTGCTAATTGTATGGAGCATTGTCCTCTCGATGTAGATGTTGTAGGCATTATGAATGCCATGAGACAGGACTTGGTCAAAGCAGGCCTGGCTCCGGAAGTGTTCAGGCAGGTGGACCGTCATGTTGAGTCTACCAAAAATCCTCTTGGCATTGAAAGAAACGAGATGGTGAAATGGAGTGAAGATCTTGGCTTAGCACGGAAAGGTGAGGTATTGTTCTTTGTCGGTTGCTATCCCTCGTATAAATTCCCCAAAACTGCCAGAGCAACAGTCCGCATTCTTCGCCAAGCCGGTATAGATGTAGCCTACCTGGCTGAAGAAGAGTGGTGTTGTGGTACAGCTCAATATATGGATGGTTCAGCCGCCCTGGCCCAGAGGTTGATGGTGCATAATTTGGAAAAAATTGAGGATTCCGGAGCCGAAAAAGTTGTCACTACCTGTGCCGGCTGCTATACTTCCTTAAAACATGAGTATCCTAAGAGAATAGGGGAGTTATCCTTTCAGGTTCTCCACATTACTGAGCTACTGGAAGATTTGATAAATGAAGGAAAGATAGATTTCAAGAACGAAATAAAAAAAAGGGTAACTTATCATGATCCCTGTCATCTGGGAAGACATTCTGGACTCTATGATGAGCCAAGAAAGATCTTGAATCACATCCCCGGGTTGGAACTAGTGGAGATGTCAAGAAATAGAGAGAATACCAGGTGCTGCGGAGGTGAGATTGTCTTAAATACTGTTTTCCCCGAACTTGGAAAAAGGCTTCCTGAGATAAGAGTGGACGAAGCGGCCAATTTAGGAGTAAAGGACCTGATTACTTCTTGTCCTCTGTGTGTGTCAAATTTGAGGATACCGGCTAGAAAAAGAAGAATCAAGCTCTATGACTTACCTCTTCTGGTAGCCGAAAGTATGGGAGTCTCCGGAAAATGAAAAACCTGTCCCAGTTTCTTCCAAAGAATCTATTTTGGGCTATTTCGCCTACTTTAAAGGTTTCCATAGCAGCCTTTTTTTGGTTCCGAATATAGCGAAAGCCCTGTTGCTAGAAAGAAAAGCTGTTACTATCTGGGTTATAACTCCTCCCTCATTTTAGATAGATGCTAGGGTTAAAAGTATGGGCGAAGGCAGTAAACTTTAGGAGCAGAACTTGCATTCTCTTTTCTCGCCAATTTCTATTGCACAGGTCAGCTTAAAAAACCGGATTGTTATGGCTCCCATGGTCATCAACTTTGCCACAGAGGATGGGGCAATTACTAAGGAGTTCTGTGATTTTTACATTGCTCGAGCTGAGGGAGGTGTAGGTCTTATTATCGTGGGGGCAACTTATGTACATCCAGACGGGAAGGGGTTCAAAAATCAACTGGGTATCCATCATGATGCACTTATCCCCTCCCTAAGCAGTCTTTGCCACCGTCTTCATCCCTTTTGTAAAGTTGTTGTGCAGCTTAGTTTGCGTTTTCGAGAACAAAAGCCTGAAGATTTTTCCAAACAGGAAATTCAAAGATATATTTATGCCTTTGCTCAAGGAGCACGACGGGCTAAAGAAGCAGGGTTTGATGGCATTGAGCTACATGCCTGTCATGACTATTTTATTAATCAATTTCTTTCCCCCTATACAAATTATCGCACAGATAACTATGGGGAATCACCCCAGAAAAGGATGCAGGTAATAGTGGAGACGCTTCGGGGAATTCGGATGGAGGTAGGTAAAAATTATTTAGTTGGCGCTAGACTTAGTGTGGATGAATTCGTGCCCGGAGGTCTTACACTTCGAGAAACCAAAGAAA
Organism: Candidatus Aerophobota bacterium; assembly: GCA_004376485.1. Lineage (GTDB taxonomy): Bacteria > Aerophobota > Aerophobia > Aerophobales > AE-B3A > SOJT01. The sequence goes on from SOJT01000062.1 coordinate 9,799, forward strand.
TTGCCCGACGACTTGAAGCTGAGGGGGTAAATTACATTCATGCGTCCGCTGGCATCGGTGAAACACAGCATCGCATGTCGCCCCCCATGGAGGTACCACGAGGATCGCTTCTTCTTCTGGCTCATGAAATCCAAAAATCTGTTAAGATTCCAGTAATTGCAGTGGGAAGACTCGACCGTCCTTCTGTACTTAAGAAGGCGGTGAGAAAAGGTGGGAAATTAGCTGCTGTAGGACGAGCGCTAATTGCCGAGGCAGACTTTGTCAAAAAAATAGTAGAAGGTAGAGAAACTGAAATTAGACCTTGTATCGCCTGCAATTTTTGCCTCTGGCAGCTGCACCAGCAAAAACCCGTTCGATGTGTAGTTAACCCCTATGTAGGCAGAGAGGGTATCAAAGTTTCTCCAGTTATGCAAAAGAAAAAAGTGATGGTTGTGGGAGGTGGCCCCGCTGGTCTTGAAGCAGCAGCCATCGCAGCCCAGAGAGGGCAAAAGGTTTTCTTATTTGAAAAAAAACAGAATCTTGGGGGAAAAATTCTTGCGGGGAGACTTCCTCCTTATAAAGAGCCACTTCAGGATTTTCTGAAATATCTGGAATATCGAGTTTCTCGAGTAAAGGTTGAGCTTAGAATTGGTAAGGAAGTAACCCCAGAAATTATCGAGGGCTGCCATCCTGACGAAGTTATTTTTGCTCTTGGATCTTATCCTGTTAGACCCAAGATACCCGGCATTAATAATCCTTATGTCTATACAGCTGAAGAATTGTTAAGTATCTCCTCTATTCCCTCGGGTAACTATTTAGTTGTTGGTGCAGGTTTAGTAGCCCTTGAGACGGCGGAGTTCATAACGGCTCAAGGTAGTCAGGTGAAGGTAATAGAGATGACAGATAAGATTGGGGAAGATCTGCCTCCCATTCGCCGCAAGTTAGTTTTGGAACGCTTGAGACAAGCTGGGGTTGAGATCATTCCCAATACCAAACTTACTTCGGCAGAGAAACAACAAATTATGGTAGAGAAGGACGGTGAAGCCCGGAATTTGGGAATTTTCAACTTTGTAATTCTGGCCACAGGATACCGAAGTAACAGAGACTTGATCTCCAAGATAAAAAATAGACCATTCCGACAATTTGAGATCGGAGATTGTAAAAAAGTAAGAACCATCTATGAGGCCATTCAAGAGGGGTTTGAAGTAGGCTGTGCCAGTGGACTTGTTCCTCAAAGTCTTAGGAAGTCTTTTTCTATGGTATTGTAAAAAAGAAAATAAAGGGAATATTTATGATAACAAAACCCATTGCTATTGAAGATGTGCGGGTTCTTTTGCCTGGTATACCCGCCCGAACCACCCGAGGATTTCTGGGTTATTGCACCATCTCTCTGCTTCCTTTTAAGAAAGGGTGGCTACTTTTCGACACTGGACATTATGGAGACAGATACCTCTTGTTGGAGGCTCTGGAAAATTTGAAGATCACTCCACAGGACGTTACCTGTGTAGTTCTCAGCCACCTCCACTATGACCACTGTCTGAATCTTACGCTCTTTCCGCGGGCCACCTTTGTGTTAGCGTCCAGAGAATTGCAGTATGCTCGGGAAGTAATGGCAAAGCAACGAATCGATTATTCTATACCCGATATGTTGGATTCTTTGCTGCAAAATCGGGAAATTCAGGCTTTTGACTCTGAGCTGAAACTGGGCTCAGGAATAAAGGTATTTGAAACACCGGGTCACACCCCAGGATCTGTAGCCCTACAGATTAAGAAAACTCGGGACATAGTGCTTTGTGGAGATGCTATAAAAAATGCCTGGGAATTTGTGCTTGGTGAGCCGGATATGGTTTACGGTTCTCCTCTGGCCGCCCGAAAGAGTATCCAGAGAATCAGGAACATGGGAGAAATTCTGGTTCCTGGTCACGATCGACCCTTTCGTCAGAAAGAAAGAGAGATAGAATTTATAGGGGGAACGAGTTGGTCGATTTCAGCTGATTTATACCCTCGTGAAAAGGGATCCGAGATTTTCAGGCTCGGTTATGAGCGGCGTTCAGGAGATCCCGCTGAATCAGCCGAAAAAGACTATTAATTAGCAAGAGGGTAAAGCTGAAAAAAAGGCAGGAGGGAGGTGAAAAGATAGGCAGGCCGCGTCAGCTTAGGAATGGAGGTTACCACAAGAGAAACAGAGATTATTTATATTTCTCTTTGGGAACTTCCTGAAAAATTAAACTATTTCTTACAAGGGAGGTAAATGTGAAGGTAAGAGGAAAATTTACCCTGATATGGGTAACAGTGTTAATGGTTCTCCTTTTAGCAGCTAATCTCTATGCAGCTGAATATACCATCCGGGTTGCTAACAATGTTGCGGCTGACCACGCCTGGGGTAAGGGAATGGAGCTTTTCAAAGATTACCTGGAGGATGCAAGTGACGGAAGGATCGCTGTGGAAGTATATCACGCTGGTGTTCTGGGGAAAACGCGAGAAACTATCGAAATGCTCAGGATAGGAACCTTAGAGGTAGCCCTGTGCGGAACAGCCTACGTCCAGTCCTACGTGCCTGAAATGGGAATCACCCTCCTTCCCTATCTCTGGAAGGATCGTGATACTCTGTTCGAGATTATAGATGGACCTCTGGGTGATTATCTTAACAAAAGACTGGACGAATCAGGCTTGCATGTATTAGGATACCTCGACAATGGCTTCCGTCATATAACTACCCGCGCAAAACCTGTCAGGTCACTTAAGGACTTGAAAGGCTTGAAGATTCGGTGCCTGCCTACGCCTGTTCATATTGCGTTCTTTAAAGCACTGGGTGCTGCCCCTACGCCTATAGACTGGGTTGAACTCTACGATGCTCTACGGATGGGAGTTGTCGATGCCCAGGAAAATCCGCCAGCAATGGTTCACACCGCTAGATTTTACGAAGTCCAAAAGTACTACTCCCTGAGCAGCCATGTAAACGAACCTGGAATGTTCATTATGAGTAAAATGTTCTATGGTAAGCTACCTGCAGAGCTTAAGCTGGCTGTAGATATAGCTGCGAGAAAAGCCACTTTGTGGGAAAGAGGGGAATGTTATAAGGATAATCAGAAGATGCTCAAAGAATTAGAAAAAGCCGGGATGGAGATTAGTAAGGTTCCCGAAGAAACAATAGATGAATTCCGTCGGATTGCTCATGAAAAAGTTTACCCCGAGGTAGCTGATAAGTTCGGGCCAATAGGCAAGGAGCTGGTTGACCTGTTCAGATGGGCAAACAAATAAGTCTTTGAAACAAGGGTAAGCTTCCCAGTTTCTCACGAGTATTTACCGGGAAGCTTACCCTCATCATTTGTGGGTGGAGAAAGAAAGTGTTCTATCGCTATTTAAAAAAATTAGTCGAAGCTGCGGTTATTTTTTCCTCGGCAGCTATGACTTTTATACTCATCATTCAGGTGTTTCTCCGGTATGTACTCAGAACTAGCATTCCCTTCTCCGAGGAGTTAGCCCGCTATCTAATGATCTGGGTGGTCTTTCTGGCCGCAGGCCTGGCGTTAAAAGAAGATGCTCATATCAGCATTAGAGTTTTAGTTGATAGGCTTCGAGGACGAACACGTTTATGGTTGAACTTAGTGGCCCAGATACTCTTACTTGCTTTTCTTGTGTTATTGACGGTAGAGACCATTGCCGTCCTCCCATATCAGAGGGCGCAGATTATTCTCTCTATGGGGATATCTATTTTCTGGTTCTACCTGGCCATTCCTGTGGGATGTTCTATTATGATTCTCTTTCTACTTCCCAAGATGTATCAGAAAGTAAAAAAAATTTCAGGCAAAATCAATTGTGAGGAGACGGATGAGACGGTTTCTACGAAAGGAGGAAGGTCGTGATTCTTTTAGCAATAGTCTTTGCTACAACCGTCCTTCTGGGTGTTCCTGTTGCATTTTGCCTTGGGCTTACTGGTGTTGTGTTCATCTTGGTCACAGGCAAAGCTTCATTGATGACTATTCCTACTTTAATGTTCGGAGGCATTGATTCTTTTTGCCTTATGGCTATTCCCTTGTTCATCATGGCAGGATTTCTGATTCAGCACTCAGGGGTTCTCTCCAAGCTGGTGGAGCTTGCCAATGCTCTTGTGGGGCACCTTCGGGGAGGATTAGCCCATGTCAATATTGTTGCAAGTATGTTTTTTGCCGGAGTATCAGGCGTAGCTTTAGCTGATACAGCAGCTATTGGCTCCATGCTCATACCTCCCATGATTAAAGAAGGATATGATAGAAAGTTCACTGCTGTGGTGACAGCTTCTTCCTCCGTGGTGGGGCCAATTATCCCACCCAGTGTGGCTATGATTATTTACGCCTATGTAGCCGGAGGGAGAGTCTCAGTCGCTGGCCTCTTTTTATCTGGAGTAGTTCCCGGCATAATTCTCGGCTTAGGTATGATAGCTCTGGCATACATTTTCTCCATCCGTCGAGGTTATCCCATCAGCGGAGAAAAATTTAGCTTTCTTAATGTCCTGAGGAAAGCAAAAAGTGGCATACTGGGTCTCATGGTTCCCATCATCATCTTAGGAGGTATTCTTTCCGGTATGTTCACTCCTACAGAAGCAGGGGCTGTTGCGGTTGCCTATGCCCTATTTACCGGCATTTTTATTACCCGAAAATTAACCCTCAAAAAAATTGGTTACTGTTTCCTTGAAGCCTCCAAAACTAGCGCCGTAGTTTTTATGATGCTGGCAACTGCTAAAATCATCGGCTGGCTTCTGATCACGTACCAGGTCCCTGCGAAATTAACGGCCATACTTATGTCAACCACAGCAAACCCACAGATTTTTTTGATCATAATTCTTCTTTCTCTACTACTTATTGGATTTGTCCTGGAGGCTGTTGCTACCATGATCATGTTGATACCGGTTTTTGCACCTGCAGCACTGGCGTATGGAATCGAGCCACACCATTTTGGACTCCTTTTTGTGATGACCGTCCAAGTTGCTCTTATTACACCTCCCGTTGCGCTTGGTCTGTTCATTGCCTGTAGATTGGCTAAAACTACTATTGAGGAGGTATTTATAGATATCTGGCCCTTTCTCTTTCTAATATTCGGCATAATAATACTGATAGCCTTATTCCCTGGTCTCGTTATGTGGCTGCCTAGACTTTTTGGATATACATAACATTATGTAAAGATTAAAGACCCCATAAAGAGAAAGTGGAAGGAAAAGTAGGATAAGTGAAATATTGATTAAAACTTTTACTAAAAAATTAAAAAGGAGTGAAAGAATGATGCAAAGAAGTGAAGAGGCTTATGGTCTCCCCTACGGTTACAGGGCAAAGGTGGGGCTGATTGTGGTAGGACCAAACTTAAATCCTACCCCGGAGATTTGCCGGATGCTGCCGCCTTATGTTCAGGTGAGAGAAACCAGAATTCATATGGAGCCGGTGGTTAATGTAGAAGAGTGTTCCAAGCTAAGTGCAAGACTTCCTGAGCCAGCCGGTCTTTTGACCGAAGGAATGATTTCGCCCATACTAGGTAACAATAGTGCCATTGCTTTTGCCTGCACTGCAGGTAGCCTTGTTGGAGGCCCAGGGTGGGATAAAAAAGAGATTGAGGCTATGGAGTCTAACAGTAAAGGGATTCCCTGCACTACCACAGCAACTGCAGTTGAGGAAGCTATGCGTTTCCTGGGCTTTAAGAACATTGTCATTACGGGTCCATACATTGAGGAGATTAACAGAAAATTTAAGGAGTTCTACGAGGCTTCTGGATTTAAGGTTCTTAAGGTAGCTGGATTACAAATCGGAGACCTCTATGAGATGGGCGCTACCAAGCCTTCTCAGGCTTATCAGATCGCTATGGAGGCAGTAGTGCCGGATGCCGAGGGTATATTTATTGCCTGCACTAACTTTCGTTGTAGTGATGTAATTGAGGAAATCGAAAGCGATAGCGGAAAGCCTGTAGTTACTGCTAATCAAGCTACAGCCTGGCATTTGATGAAACTGCTGGGTATCAACGAGCCGGTGGATGGCTACGGAGAACTCCTCCGTAAGGTTCCCAGAGTCACTGGGTGATTTTCCATGGACAAAAAAGTAGCCTTTCTGCACACAGTAGTTTCCCTGGCGGAACGCCTCAAGAAGTTGATAGCTGAGACATTGTCTGAGGTTAAGATCTTCCATATCGTGGATGAAAGCTTGCTCCAGGACATGATGTCGGTGGGTCGGTTGACCCCATCCATAGTGAGGCGTTTGTGCTACCAGGTCGTTCTGGCCAGGGAAGCAGGGGCCAACTTAATTATGGTTTGCTGTAGCAGCATTTCTCCAGGAGTGGATGTGGCAAGACAGATAGTAGATGTACCTGTATTGAAAATCGATGACCCTATGGCAGAAAAAGCTGTGGAGATTGGAGATACTATCGGAGTTTTATCTACTGCCAGCACCACTTTAACTAATAGTTCAGAGTTAGTGAAGAGCAAGGCAGAGCTTAAAGGTCGACCGGTTAAAATAAAATCGATACTTTGCCAAGAAGCCTTCCAGGCATTAATCAAAGGGAACACAGAACAGCATGACCGTTTGGCAATGGAGGCAGCATTGCAATTAGCCAAAAATACAGATGTGGTAGTTCTTGCACAAGCCTCTATGAGTCATTTAGCGTGCAGGATCCAAAAAGAAACAAAGACCCCCATCCTGACCAGTCCAACACTAGCCATAGCTGCCATTAGACGCACACTGGGGATAGAGAGTTAATCTGGATCTTCCCACCGTTTCTCTAAAGATTTCCCTAAAAGAATAATGATTTATGAAAAGAGCGTAGTTAGGGTTACCATAAGCCATGTCACAGGAGTTTCCTGAAGCAGGGGGATATATGTCACTATTTTAAGTGATTTAATGCAGGGTCATGGTCAAGATGATCCTGCACACTTTTCTTCTTAATGATAAATGGATCTAGACAGCAAACCGAATCTAAGATTAAGAGAGTAAAAAGGGAAGTTCTAAAAAGCTGAGGGGAAAGCGTCTTTTATCAAATGGA
>SOJT01000186.1 GCA_004376485.1 Candidatus Aerophobota bacterium
TGAAGCGGTGTATAATTCAGGAAAAATCGCTGTGAGATTATCTCTGAGTATCTTGAAGCCCCAGGGAGATTTTATTGTATCCTGTATCTATTCATTAAGACCTGAATTTAGATATGATTTTGGGGAGCATCTCCCTCAAAGCTTCACTTAAGAGCAAAAGCAAGAGAAAAGGTGGAAAGGTAAGTTCCAGGAGTCATTTAGATGGAGGTGCTAATAACCGAGACTCTGGCCGAGGAAGGAGTGAGGTGGCTAAGGAAGGCGGGTCTTGCAGTTGATATTAAAGTAGGTCTTTCTTCTGGCGAGCTCAGCTCCATTATAAGTAGTTACGAGGCCGTAATCATTAGAAGTGCAACCAGAATCACAAGAGAGATCATAGACAAAGCTTCCTCTCTCAAAGTCATAGGAAGGGCCGGAGTGGGAGTTGACAATGTGGATCTGGAGGCAGCTACTCGACGGGGCATAATTGTAATGAACACGCCCGGGGGTAATGCCATCTCGGCAGCGGAGCACACCATGGCTATGATTCTTTCCCTCTCCCGAAATATCCCCCAGGCTAACAATTCTTTCCGCAGTCGCAAATGGGAACGGGGTAGATTCGTAGGGACAGAGCTTTATGAGAAAACATTGGGTATTATCGGATTGGGCAGGGTAGGAAGTGAAGTAGCTAAAAGAGTTCTTGCTTTCGGTATGAAGGTAGTGGCTTACGATCCTTTTATATCTGAGGAGAAACTCAGAGGTTTAAAGGTAAAACTTACCCATCTGGAAGATCTTCTAAGATGCTCTGATTATATTAGTATTCATGCTCCCCTTAAGTCAGAGACTCATCACCTCATCCGAGAGCAAGAATTCAGGATGATGAAGAAGGGAGTGAGAATCATCAACTGTGCCCGAGGAGGAATAATTGATGAAGATGCTTTATTTAGGGCTATCAAAGAAGGAAGAATCCAGGGAGCAGCCCTGGATGTTTATGAAAGAGAACCTCCTTTTGATACCGCTTTGATAGAACTTGATTCGGTTATCTTCACTCCTCACCTGGGTGCTTCTACCCGGGAAGCCCAGACCCAGGTTTCCATCCAGATTGCTGATCAGATCATAGATGCCTTGAAGGGAAGGGGGGTAAGGAATGCGGTGAATCTACCCTCCTTTGACCTGGAGATGCTGGAAGAAATTAGTCCCTGGATAAGTCTGGCTGAAAAGATGGGATCTCTGCTGTGCCAGCTTCTGAGGTCTCCCATTGAAAAGGTGAACATAACCTATGTGGGGGAGATGAATCAGTACAACATTGGCCTTATCACCGGCTCTTTACTGAAGGGCTTACTGGAACCTATTCTGGAGGAGAAAATCAACCATGTAAATGCTCTGGCGGTGGCCAAAGAAAGAGGGATAAAGCTTGCCGAGATTAAGAGCGATCAGATCGAGGATTTTGCTAACCTGATCACGGTAGAGCTTCTGACCGCATCCGGTGAGGTTTCACTAGCGGGTACTCTTTTTAGTATAAAAGATCCGCGTATTGTGCGCATAGATGAGTACCACGTGGAGGTTGTCCCTGAAGGGAACATCTTCATCTGTTTCAATGAGGACAGACCCGGAGCAATAGCTCATATAACCGGTATTTTAGCAGAGAAAGGAATCAATATTGCCAGTATGGGGGTTGGGCGCAAGAAGATAGGGGGGAAGGCTATAACAGTGCTTAACCTGGACACTCCTGTTTCCTCTAGTTTAATAGAAAAGATAAAGGCCTCTCCCATCATCCTGGAGGCAAAAATGGTTAAGATATAAGGATAGTTTGACGAAATAGACAAAGATGATTAAACTGAGAAAAAATGGTTGTTCTTATCCGGTTAAGGGAGAAGCCAAGGATTGACCTCAGGGAGGGAAAATATCCAGGCGGGGCCAGTTTTTCTAAGCATAGTTAGGGGACGAGAGGAGGTGAGAGAAAGATTAGCTGTGTCAGAGCGAGACGAGGTTTTTATAAGTGTGCCACAGGATGTTGGCAAGATTGTGATTTGAAGACTTAAGAGGGATAGTTCAGTTTTGATGGTAGTCTATTAATATGAAAGGAGGTCGTCATCGTGAAAAAACGAGCGCTTTTCATGCTTATTGTTTTGGTTGTGGTAGTAGTGGCAGTGGGCGTTTGGTTGACAGTGAGTATTTGGCTTCCGAAGCCGTCGGTAAAGATTGGGATGTTGACGTCCCTTACGGGGGCTCTGGCTCCCTTTGGTCCGCCTATTCAGCAGGGGGCTGATCTAGCGGTGGAGCAGATCAATGAGGCGGGTGGAATAATGGGAAGGGAGCTGGTACTTATAGTGAGGGATTCTGGAACTGCTGCGGCGGTAGGTCGAGATGCTGCGGCAAAACTAGTGGAAATTGATGGGGTTCCTGCTCTCATTGGGGCCCTTTCCAGCGGAGTTACCCTGGCCAGCTCAAGTGTGACCATTCCCAATCAGGTAGTTCAGATCTCACCAGCTTCAACTTCACCGGCCATAACTGATCTTGAGGATAATGATTTTCTCTTCAGGACCGTTGTTTCGGATGCCTTCCAGGGAGTTGTTCAGGCGGATCTTGCTCTTGATCTTGGCTACAAAAATGTTTCGGTGATATATGTCAACAATGCCTATGGCAAGGGTCTGGCTCTGGTTTTCAAGAAAAACTTTGAGGCCAAGGGCGGCAAGGTTCTGGCTATGGTTCCCTATGAGGAAGGTAAACCCTCTTACCGCAGTGAGGTGGAGCAGGTGATCGCAGGAAATCCGGATGCTCTTAATGTTATCGCTTACCCCGTAGATGGAAACAAGCAACTGGTGCAGGCTATCGAGCAGGGCTATGAAGGAGAGTTCCTCCTCTGCGATGGTATGAAAGGGGAGGCTGTGGCTGCCGGTCCTGCTTCTAAGTTTATTGAAGGCTCGTTTGGTACGGCAGCCGGTCCTCTAGAAGTATCGGTAGCTGAGCAGTTCACCGCTGATTTCAATGAGAGATTTGAACCTAGCACCGTTCCGTACAACAGAGAAGCCTATGATGCTGCTGTCCTTATTGCGCTGGCCATGCGGAAGACGGGTCCTTCCTTTTTCGACATGAGTCGGGCAGAGCAAGGTCGGGCTATCAGGGACAACTTAAGAGCTGTGGCTAATTCCCCCGGAGAAGAGGTCACCTACGGAGAACTTGAGGAGGCCTTCGATCTTTTGAAGGAAGGTAAAGATGTTAATTATCAGGGTGTCTCCGGACCTATCGAATTTGATGAAAATGGAGATATGAGCGTAGGGGCCATTGAGATCTGGGTGATTAAGGAAGGCAAAGTTGTTACTGACCGGGTAGTGAAGGTTGGTATGTAGATCTTCTGTCTTAGAGAACTAAAGGGGAGGTCGGATGCCCGTCCTCCCCTTTCTCATTTTCCCATCATCTTGGAAACTACTTTCTCTTCTCCCAGAAGACCCTGGGGCCGAAGGAGTAAGACCAACTCAAGAAGGACAGCGATAGCGATGACCCGAAGGCTGGCCACCCGGGTGGCTGAGAGGGCTAGGTACCCGGTAATGAAATCTGTCCCTGCCCAGATACCCCAAATGACAAATGCTCCCAGGATAGCACCCTTGCTGTTCCCACTTCCTCCAGCGATGAGCATGACCCATATCAAAAATGTCCCGTAGAGAGGCTCAAAGCTATTAGCATCTATGAACTTGGCATAGTGGGCGTATAGACTTCCCGCCATCCCCATAATCATAGCTCCTAATATAAAAGACTGCATCTTGAACTGAAAAACATTCTTTCCTGCTGCAGCAACCACTGTCTCATCTTCTCGAATAGCTCTAAGAACCCGCCCCCAGGGTGAGCGGATACTTCTCTCACTAACCCAGTAAAGAGTTCCCAGGATGGCCAGAATCATGGCCAGATAGAACCAATTATAAGCATTGGAGATAAGGCCGCGAATCCAGAAGGAAAGATCAGGATGAGAACTGATAAAACCGGAGATACCTCTTTGAATAGGATGGTGCAGAGGAGGGGGGATGTGCTTCATTCCCCATACAGAATTGGTAAGCCAACTCTCATTTTTTAAAATCAGGCGAATGACCTCGGCAATCCCGATGGTGGCAATAGCCAGATAATCCTCCTTGAGCCTCAGGGTAAGAAATCCAATAAAAGCGGCTATTATGCCGGAGATGAGGATGGCTCCCAGAAGCCCTGCCGGGAAGGGAAGCTGGAATCCTCCAAAAGTACGCCAGTCTAATGGCCCCGGTGGCGGCCCGGAGAGAAGGGCAGAGGTGTAGGCTCCCACCGCGTAGAAACCAGCGATTCCGATGTTAAAAAGGCCCGTGTATCCCCATTGGATATTGAGTCCAAGACAAAGAATGGCATATATTCCAGCGGTAATGGCAAAGAAAACCATATAGTTAAGAGCTCCCACTGTGGACTCCATTATTTAACCCCAAATAGTCCCCTGGGTTTTATCAGCAGCACAGCTATCATAATAACAAAAGCTACTCCTGGTTTGTAGGCGGTAGAAATAAAGGCGGTGGAGATCTCTTCCGACAGCCCTATTATCATTCCTCCCACCATAGCTCCATAAGGACTGCCGATTCCTCCTAAAATTACCGCGGCAAAGATGGGTAGGAGCATCTCCCACCCCATATTGGGAGTGATGAA
>SOJT01000214.1 GCA_004376485.1 Candidatus Aerophobota bacterium
AAAGCTTTATTGAAATTCCTATGATTCAAGATAGACTACGCTTCCTTGAAAGGATTAATTAGATATGAGTTTAGCAAGGGGGCGAGTTTCTGTCAACACAATTGTTATCAATTTTCTGAGGACTATCGGCGAGTGGGGGGATCTTTCTGGAGTGAACTTCCCCCAGGGAGAGCGCCTGAGGGTGAGAGGTGCACACTGAGTCCTAAGTGACTCTTTCCTCATGAGTGTAGATATTCATCCTTCTTCCTCTGGCAAAGCCTACCAAGGTAACTCCTAGATGGCTAGCCAGTTTTGCTCCTAACATGGTGGGGGCAGATCTGGAGATAATGATAGGGATATTTGCCCTGGCTACTTTAAGCACTATTTCAGAAGAAACTCTCCCGCTGGTAAGGGTAACCTTATCATCCAGGGGAATGCCATCTAAGATGCAGTGGCCAAGCACTTTGTCCACAGCGTTATGTCTTCCAATGTCCTCGCTGAAAATTAAAATGTCCTCCCGGCTGGCGAGAGCCGCACTATGAACTCCTCCTGTTGACCTGTAAAGCCTTGATCGATGCTGTAGCTTCCTCATAAGCTCTATTATCTCATCTGAGGAAATGGTGAGTTTGGAATCTAATCTTTTATACTCTCCGATCTTGAAAAGATTACCGGAAATATTAGCCGCTGTCCCGCAGCCAGAGGGGATAAGTTTTTTAACTTTTCTTGTTGAATCGGGTCTTTCCTTCTTCTTCTTCTTAGTCTTTACCCTTATGATGTTCTTATCTTTCTCAAAGATCAGACTCTCAATTTCCTCTCTATTTTTCACTAATCCTTCCGAATAAAGAAAACCCACCGCCAGGTAGTTCAAATCTTTAGGGCTTGAGAGCAAGGTTACCAGTTCCCGCCCGTCCAGGAAAATAGTCAAGGGAACTTCCTCTACCGCTATATCTAATTTTACTTTTCTTTTCCCCTGGCGAACTTCCAGTACCGTCAATTTTCCTGTTTCGTCCTCACCAATGATACTTTCCTTCATCTTTTGATTCATTGATTATCAATAAGGGCGATATTTATTTAATCATGCTCTTTCTGGCCGAAGGTGAGAGGTGGGGTAGAACTTCATTCATACTGCCGGTTCTGTAACCTTCTAAATCCAGGGTTACATAAGTGTATCCCAACTCTTTTAGTTTGTCCACTAATTTTTTCCTGAAACTATCCGAAAGAAATCTATTTATTTCCCCCCTGGGTACTTCTATTCGGGCAATATGACCATGGTGTCTCACCCTTATCTGGCCTATCCCCATATCCCGCAGCAACTTCTCTGCTTTTCCTACCCGGCCAAGGTCCTGTTTAGTTAGCGGTTTTCCATAGGGGAAGCGAGAGGCAAGACAGGCAAGAGCTGGTTTATTCCAGGTGGCCAGGTCCAGTTCCTTAGATAGCTGCCGGATATCCTCCTTAGTAAAACCTGCTTCCCTGAGAGGGGATCTCACTCCAAATTCCCTGGCAGCTCTCATCCCCGGGCGAAAATCTTTCTCATCGTCTAGATTAGAACCATCGAGAATATGGTTTAGATGGTTTTCTCTGGCTATTTTCCTTAGCTTTGAAAAAAGTTCCTTTTTACAGTAGTAGCACCTATCAGGAGGATTGCTGATAAAATTGGAATCGGCAAATTCCTCCGTTTCAATAGTTAGGTGTCTTACCGAAAGTTTCCTGGCTAAGGCTTTCGCTTCCTGAATCTCCTGGGAAGGGTAGGTAGGGGAATCTGCCGTGACAGCTAAAACATCACTTCCAAGGGTATCCCGGGCGATCTTTAGAAGGAAGGTACTATCTACTCCCCCTGAGTAGGCGATGAGAGCGCTTTCCGTCTCTCTCAAAATCTCTTTTAGTATTTCTAGTTTTCTGTACCTGTTCATTTTAGCTAGACGTTATATTCTTACAATTTTAAGGTCTGGGATCTTCCTCTGGAAAATATATTATATTCGCTCAGATTGTCAAACAAGCCCCTTGACAAGTTTTTGAAATGCCTTATACTAGATACAGGTATTCAGTATTGTTTAAATAAAAGGGGGCAATGGCCATGATTAACGAGGAAACAAAAAGAGATGTTCTCCCTCGATTGAAAAAAATTGAGGGACAGATCAGGGGAATCCAGAGGATGGTGGAAAAAGAAAAGTACTGCATTGACATCATCAATCAGCTTACCGCAGCTCAGAGAGCCTTGGATCAGGTAAGCCTCAAGGTCATGCAGCGCCATATTGAAAGCTGTGTAACTGATGCCATCAAATCCGATGGAGGTGGTCCCATCATTGGAGAGCTAATGGAGACAATCTATAAATTTATTAGATGAAGAATTTGAGCAGGAGGTTTTGGAATGACCAGTAAGAAAACTGATTTACCCATCAAAGGTATGACCTGTACTTCTTGTGCCCAGACTATTGAGAGAAATCTAAAGAAGAAGAAAGGCGTTTACTCGGCCAATGTCAACTTTGCTTCTCAAACAGCTATGGTAAGTTACGATTCCGCTCTGGTTGGCATAGAAGATATAGAAAAGGTCATTAAAGATACGGGGTATGAAGTTATCAAATTATCGGGAGAGAGGACCGTAGAATTCAAGGTCATAGGCATGGGGTCGGACCACTGCGCTGGAGTGGTTAAGAAAGCGGTGGAAAAACTTGAGGGAGTGAAAGAAGTAGAAACGAACTATCCTAATTCCTACGCCAGGGTTTCTTATGATGAAAGCAAGCTAAGCACCAGACAGATAATCAGAGCCATTTCCGCTGCTGGCTATAAGCCGGAACTTATTGAGGCCGGGGAAAGCGCCGCGGATGTAGAGAAAGAAGCCAGGGAAAAGGAAATCAGGACATTGAAAAAGAAGTTTATCTGGGCGGCCATATTTGCCTTCCCTATTTTATATGTGGCCATGGTAGATATGATCAGCAAGAGCCTTTTACCGGGATTTTTAAGTCCGGAGCATTTCCCTGTCAACTTCGCCCTTTTTCAGGTGATTTTCTCTATTCCGGTCATCATCGTGGGCTGGAACTTTTACCGCATCGGTTTCCCCAATCTCTTTAAAGGATCGCCTAATATGGACTCGCTCATCGCCATGGGGACAGGGGCTGCCTATCTTTACAGTTTTTATGCTGCCGGTTTAGTGTTGCTGGCCAAGGACCCCAACGGGCAGTATGTGAGAAGCCTTTATTTTGAAACCGCTGCAGTAATTATTGCCCTCATCCTGTTGGGGAGGTTTTTCGAGGCACTAAGCAAGGGCAAGACCTCAGAGGCTATAAAGAAACTGATGGGTTTGGCCCCAAAGACAGCCACCATTGAGGTGAACGGGGTTGAGGAAGAGGTGCCCATCTCTGAGGTACAGGTTGGCGACGTGGTCATCGTTAAACCCGGAGAGAAGATACCCGTCGACGGCAAAGTAATTGAGGGAAGGACGGCCGTGGATGAGTCAATGTTAACGGGTGAAAGCATCCCCGTGGAGAAGAATCCCGGCTCAAAGGTCACCGGGGCAACCCTGAATAAGACAGGCTCCATTAAATTCCGGGCAGAAAAGGTCGGCAAGGATACAGCTCTTGCCCAGATTATCAAATTAGTTGAGGAGGCTCAAGGGTCAAAGGCGCCCATTGCCCGTTTAGCCGATATTATTGCCGGTTATTTTACCTGGGGCGTAATCGGAATTGCCCTCGTTACCGCCATTGCCTGGTCTCTCGCCGGGACCGTTTTTGGGGTTCCCCTTGTCGGAGGAGTCTTTGTCTTCACTCTGACGGTGGTGATCGCCGTTCTGATTATCGCCTGCCCCTGTGCGCTGGGGCTGGCTACCCCCACAGCCATTATGGTGGGGACCGGCAAAGGGGCGGAACACGGCATACTGATTAAGGATGCCGAAGCCCTGGAGAATTTCCGCAAGATCGATTTCGTCATCTTTGATAAGACAGGAACGCTTACCGAGGGGAAGCCTAAGGTTACCGACATTGTTACCTTTAATAACAACAAGGAAGATGAGGTTCTCAAGATTGCGGCCAGCGCCGAGAAAAAATCCGAACATCCCTTAGCCGAGGCGATTGTCAATGAGGCCGAGGAGAAGAAGTTAGAGTTATTTGAAATACCTGACTTCAACGCTATCCCCGGTCATGGGATAGAAATAAGCCTGAATCAATCAAAAATATTTCTGGGCAACGAGAAGTTAATGGATGATAAAAAGATAGATTTGAAAATAGCCCAGGAGCAGGCTATCCGCTTAGCCAACGAAGGGAAGACCCCCATGTTTATAGCCAAAGATAAGACCCTGATGGGGATTATCGCCGTGGCGGATGTTTTAAAAGAGAATAGTGAAAAAGCGATTAAAGAACTTCACAAATTAAAGATAAAGGTAGCTATGCTCACCGGCGATAATAAGAGAACGGCCGAGGCGATTGCCCGGACGGTGGGTATTGACCGCGTCTTAGCTGAGGTTCTGCCGGAAGATAAGTCAAAGGAAGTGAAAAAGCTACAGGAGGAAGGGTATACGGTAGCCATGGTAGGTGACGGGATCAACGATGCTCCTGCCCTGATGCAGTCGGATGTGGGGGTAGCCATTGGCGCCGGCACGGATGTGGCTATGGAGTCGGCCAAGATTGTGTTGATGAAAAGCGATATCCTCGATGTGGT
>SOJT01000141.1 GCA_004376485.1 Candidatus Aerophobota bacterium
AGAAAGGTCATTGAGATATTTGAGTCTTCCTCTCTTTCGGAGCTCGAAATTGAGGAAAAAGGAATTCGCTTCCGATTGGCTAAGGGGGGTACTCAAGATATTGAAGCAGAGAAAGAGATTCCTCACCCTAAGAGAAAGAGAGGAGCTCCTGAAAGGCAAGAAAGGGAGAGGGGGAAGAAAGAATTGGTTGCGGTACGCTCTCCATTGGTGGGAACATTCTATAGGTCTCCCTCACCCGATGAGGAGCCTTTTGTAGAAGTGGGGGATGAGGTAAAAACCGGCGAGACCCTGTGTGTCATTGAAGCTATGAAGGTCATGAATGAGATAACCTCGGAACTCGAAGGTAGGGTTAGAGAAATTTTGGTAGGTAACGGACAACCAGTGGAGTACGATCAGAAGCTGTTCTTAATAGAGGAGACCTAGATGTTCACGAGGATTCTCATCGCTAATCGGGGAGAGGTAGCCCTGCGTATCATCAGGGCCTGTAAAGAGCTGGGGATAGAAACGGTGGCGGTATTTTCCAAGGAAGACGAAAAATCGTTGCCGGTAAGATTTGCGGATGAGGCTATTTGTATCGGGCCGCGAGAGCCAGCGGAAAGCTATCTTAATGTTCCCCGCATAATTAGTGCCGCTGAGGTAGCGGGGGCAGAGGCCATTCATCCCGGATATGGATTCCTGGCCGAAAATGAACATTTTGCCGAGGTCTGTCGTTCCTCAGGTGTCGGGTTCATTGGTCCCAGCCCCGAGGTCATCCAGAAACTAGGCAACAAAGTGGAAGCGCGCAATATGGTGTCTGGAGCAGGTATCTCTGTGATACCGGGCTCAAAAAACATAATTAACAGCAAAAGAGAAGCCGAAAAGGTCATCTCTGAAATTGGCTATCCAGTGGTGCTCAAGGCAGCTCTGGGAGGGGGAGGAAGAGGAATGCGGGCGGTGCGCCATGGAAAAGATTTGGATGTTCTTTTTGATCTGGCCAGGCAAGAGGCTAAAATCTCCTTTGGGAAACCGGATCTTTATGTAGAGAAATATTTGGAGAGGGCTCAACATATTGAATTTCAGATCCTGGCTGATGAATTTGGAGCCCTTGTCCATTTCGGAGAGAGAAATTGTTCCATCCAGAGGAGGTATCAAAAACTCGTCGAGGAGTCCCCTTCCCCGGGTCTGGATGAGGATCTGCGTGAGAAGATGGGGTTGGTGGCGGTAAAGATTGCCAAAGAACTGGGTTACACAGGGGTAGGAACAATAGAGTTTCTCCTGGATGAGGATATGAAATTTTATTTTATGGAAGTGAATACCCGTCTTCAGGTAGAGCATCCGGTGACAGAAATGGTTACCGGCAAGGATTTGGTCAAGGCTCAGATCAGAATTGCGGGAAGGGAGCCTCTTGGCTATAGCCAGGACGAGGTGAAGATTGAGGGATCGGCTATAGAGTGCCGCATTAATGCGGAGGACCCGGAAAGAAATTTCGCCTCTAGCCCCGGTGAAATTACCGCTTTCCATATCCCCGGTGGCCCTGGGGTAAGGGTGGATACCCACATCTTTTCCGGTTATCATATTCCCTCCTCCTATGATTCTCTTTTAGCTAAACTGATTACCTGGGGGGGAGACAGGGAGGAGGCCCTGGTTCGAATGAGAAGGTCTCTGGAGGAGTTTGTGGTAGAGGGTATAAAAACCACCATTCCCTTTCACCAGCAGATAATAGAGAACCCACTTTTCAGGAAAGGCGAGTTTCACATCAATTTTGTGGAAGAGGAGCTCGCGAAATAGATAAGAAAGTCACTCTGGAGCTTATAGTTGAAGAGGGAACCCTCATTCCCCGGGTGGTGGAGGAGGTACAGAAGAAAGTGAGCGAAGAGATACAAAGGAGCCTGGGCAATTCGGTAGCCAGGGTGAATATTAAAATAAAGGGAATAAAGTTTTCAAGTAAATAATCTGTAGGAGGCCAAAATGCGATTTTATCAAAAAATAATAGTGGGGGTTGGGTTCGTCGCTTTAGCTGTCTTTTCCTTAGGAGGAGTTCTGGTGGCTGTGGGTGTTTTTTCTCGATTCGTGGTTGTGGCAGCCGTCAGCGCCCTGGAACAGGATCCGGTGACCAGGTTAGTCTCACTGGCTGTTTTTCTATTTCTGTTAGGGATGAGTATTTATTTCCCCTTTTCCTTTAGACGGAAAGCTCAAAAGGCAACTGTTGGCCTGAAAAATCCCTTGGGAGAGGTCGAGATTTCCCAGAAGGCCATTTCTGAGTTTATCCAGCGAATCGGTAAAGAACTAGAAGGCGTGGAGGATCTAGAAGCAGGTATCAAATCCAGCGAGGAGGGAGTGGATGTTTATCTGACACTATCCGCTCAGGCCAAAGGGGAGATTCCCAGGCTCATAGATGAACTCCAAACGGTAGTAAAAAACTATCTTACCAGTACCATAGGGATTGAGAATGTAAGGGAGATAAAGGTTAAAGTAGCTAAGATCCTTTGAAATTATGGCTTTTTTCTCTATAATAGAAGGTAGGAAACTTCTAGCTGTTATCCTGTGTATCGGCTTTTTTCTTTTGCTGATTCAGCCTTTCAGCCTGGCTGAGTTCAATAAAGTTGAGCTTCACTGGAGAGTGATAGAAACTCCTCATTTCCTCATCCACTATCATGAGGGCGAGGAGGTGTTTGCCCAGGAATCAGCCAGGATTGCTGAAGAGGTTTATCCCTCCATTACTTCTGACCTGGGATATTTTCCTATCCCAAAGATTCCCATTATTATTGAAAATATCAGTGATATTACCGGGGGTTACACCTCGCTCCTGGTAGGTAAGATAGTCATTCAGGCTCAGTCCGATCCTGCCAGAACCTCGGGAACTCTCTCCTGGCCTAGAGAAGTTATTGCCCATGAGCTTACCCATTTGGTTATGATTGCTGCACTTGGAGAGTCTATCCTGCCCTTAAGGAGAATAATGGGCAGTCTGGTCCTGCCTATGTGGTTTATAGAAGGGTTAGCCCAGTTTGAAGCAGAAGAGTGGCATTCCTTGAAGGAGATGCAGGTCGGTCAGGCTTCGCGAGAAGGAAAAGTTTTGTCTGAGGGAGATCTCGGAGCTTTTTATTTCTTTGATGGATCTGGAAGAACAGCCGGTTACTACCAATCCGATAGTTTTGTTCGCTATATTTTCCAGACTTACGGAAGGGATAAAATAGCCGGGATTCTTTCTCATCTTCGCAGACAACCTATTTTTCAGTTGGTGGGAGAGGTGAGTCTGGTGAGTGGTGAGGGATTGCTGTATCCCAGCCCTCGTTTTCTTAGCTTCAATGAGGCCCTGGTGGAAGTCATAGGCAAAGACAGCTCCACTTTATACGCCGAATGGCGAAATTGGATAGAAGAAAAGTACCCCTCTCAGAGGGAATCAGAGGATCTTCTCCTCCTTCCCGGGAAACTCCTGGTCTCCTGGGGCAAAAGATCTCAACATCCCGTATTCTCTCCCCGGGGTGATAGGATAGCCTTCGTTTCTAATCAAGGCTATGATTATGCTATTTTTGACCTTTACCTCATGGATCTTAGGACGAGGAAGATGAAAAAGCTGGACCGAATGGTTGATCCATACTTTAGTTTTTCTCCTGAAGGAGATAAGATCATTTATGCAAAGACTCGGTTCTATCCTTCCAGCAGAGCTTTTTTGACCGATCTTTATGAAGTGGATGTGGAAAGTGGCAGGATGAGAAGGCTCACCTTTGGGCTGAGGGCTAGTGAGCCCAGTTTTTCCCCGGATGGAAAGAGGGCACTGTTGGTAAAGAACGAGGGAGGAAATTCTAATCTCTTTCTTCTGAACATGAGTACAGGAGAGGTTCTTCCTTTGACCCATGATAAGGATGGTCTTACCCAGAACTTCTCTCCCTCTTTTTCCCCTGAGGGTGATAGGATTGTTTTCGTCTCTTCCAGAAGAGGACAAAGAGATATCTATCTTCTGGATCTGGAGGCCCAAAAGATTATCTCCCTTACCTCGGATGAAGCCGATGATCGCTCTCCCGTTTTCTCTCCTGATGGGAAGAGGGTTTACTTCATCTCTAATCGTGAGGACGGTATTTTTAATCTTTTTTCTCTAGACCCTGAGGAGGGGGAGGCGATCAGGCAGCACACCCGTGTAGATAGCGGAGTCTTTGAGCCTAATATCTCCCCGGATGGGGAGAGAATCCTTGTCTCGGCATATAAAGATGGGAAGTTTAGCCTCTATCTTTTGAGCCTGGAAGACCTTATAGAGGTTAAGCTTTCGAATCATAATGGAGGGAAGGCTCAAAGTCTCCAGGTTGAATATAGGGAGGAGGGAGCCGGCAGGAAAATCTACCCGTCCTTTTCTTATCATCCCTCTCTTAAACTTCACTATATTCTGCCCTGGTTTTCTTTTGGCCCGGAAGGATCCTTTTTTTCTCTGGAAGGGTATGCCTCTGATTATCTGGAGAGGCATAATCTTCATTTTTCCACTCTTCTGGGAGAGGATATTCAATACGATTTGTCCTACCTCAACCGAGCCTTCCAGCCAACCCTCTGGGGGAATCTTTACAAGGTGAGAGGATATAGGATTTTTCGCACCATACTCTACCCTACC
>SOJT01000006.1 GCA_004376485.1 Candidatus Aerophobota bacterium
TCGAGGCCAAAAGAGGGGCAATTTGGTGGGTATTTGAGCACGAGAGTTAGATTGATCTTAATGCTATGAAATATTACAGGCTAGAATCCCCATAGATCCGTCACCTCTTCGCTTTACCAGCACATTCTTGAGCCAGCGTTTGTCATCCAAAAAAGGAAAATCATCTCTGTAATGAGCGCCCCGACTCTCACAACGGATTAAGGCTGTTTTAAGTATCGCTTCAGCCAGCATCAACATACTATCAATTTCTAAACATTGTATTAATTCTCTCATATTGGTTGCTTTCAGTAATTTGGCTCTTTTTTCCTTAATCTGTTCAACTTTATCTATTCCTCTTTCCAAAGTTTTAGCACTACGAACTAGCCCGCCAGCCCTCGATACCTCCTTTTGCAATTTTGATCTAACGGTACTCGGAGTTAGCCTATTTGAATCTGCTGTATCTATCATCTTTCGGAGATGCTCTTCTTCAAAAAGAATTTCATCCTTGGATATTTTTTGGAGACTATTTTCTATTGCATATTCCCCAGCACTTTCTCCAGCTATTTTACCGAATACTATAGCCTCAGTAGCTCCATTGCCTGCGATTCGATTGGCTCCATGGACACCGCCTACTATTTCACCTCCAGCAAATAGACCTTTTATGTTAGTTCTACACCCCTCATCAATTTTGACACCACCTATTGAACTATGGGCGGCTGGACCAACTTCTACAGAATCTCTTCTTAAATCAAATCCGGCTGAGAGGAGTTTTTGAAAATGGAATGGATAAGTTTCCATAGTTTTATTGGCAATCGTAGAAGCATTGAAGTATACCCCTCCGTGTTTTGTCCCTCTGCCTTCCCTTACCTCCTTCGCTATAACTAAAGCTAATTCGTGCTTTTGAGCTTTTGTCTCACTTCCATATTTTGAATTTAACATGAATCTTTCACCATCTTCGTTAACTAACTTTCCACCATCGCCAAACATAGCTGTAGGAATAAGCATTCCATAACATTGTTTGGGATGTAAAATCGCAGTAGGCTCAAACTGTATGAATTCCATATCTACCAATTCTGCCCCCACCCGGTATGCAAGAGCAACTCCTTGCCCAGTGATATCATTAGGGTAGGTTGTAAACTCATAAAGACGCCCAATCCCTCCCGTTGCTAGTATAATAGCTTTAGCATTAATAATAAGAAAACGTCCATTTTTAATATCTAACCCAAAAGCTCCTATTATTTTCCCACCCTTTTTGGCTATTCTAACTATCATAACAGGAGACAAAATTCTTATTTTTTGTCTTTTTGCTTCTTTACCTAGGAGGTCTACAATTTCGCTACCAGCTCTATCTTTTTTGTGGATAGCCCGAGGATATGTACCCCCTGAAACGAGCCTTTGAGCGTAGCGGCCATTTTCCTTATCAAACTCCATCCCTAAAGTTTCCAGTTCCCTGATAGAAGGTATAGCTTGAGAGGCAAGAACCTTAACTAGCTGTTTGTTATTAAGGTACACCCCACCACGCAAAGTATCTTGATAATAGACCTCTGGACTATCTCGTTCATCAGAATGGCCTAAAGGAGCATTAATTGCGGTAATGAATGGCGATGCTCCCCATCCTTTTGTTGTTATGAGTACAGAAATATTGTACTTTTTTGCTGCCAGGCTAGCTCTAAGTCCAGCAATACCACTACCTATTATTAGTACATCTGTTGTAACAAAATCTTTTTCTAACACTATTCTACATACCGTAGATTTATTAAATTGGCAGGTCTGGGCATACTACTGCTACAATCTCTATTCAAAAAACATACGCTCCCTTAGCATATGATTCTGCTGAGCGGGCGAAAAGTCCTAATGCTCCAATTTTAACCTTGGGTTCTGGGGTTCGCCACTGGCAAGAAGATAACAGTTTTATCCCTTTACCCCACCGGCTCCCCAGCCTTTAATCAGGGTTCGTTGCACCAATGCCAGGAAGAGAAGGGCGGGTATGACAAAGATGAAGGTGGAGCTCATGATCAGGCCCCATTCAATTCCTTTGACAGCAGCAAAGCGGGCGATTCCCACCGTTAGAACCTTCATTTCCTCGGAGGGCATAAGAATAAAGGCGTAGGTGTAGTTGTTCCAAGCGAGGATGAAAGCAAAGGTGGCAGCAGCAGATATGCCAGGAAGGGCCAGGGGTAGAACAACATTCCAAAACGCTCGCAATCTACTGGCCCCGTCTATCATGGCAGCCTCTTCCAGCTCCAGGGGAATGCTTTTAAAAAATCCCCACAAAAGCCACAGGCAAAAGGGAAGAGTGCGAGTAAGAAGAGCTATGGTTAAACCATAGTAAGTATTACTCAGTCTAAGGCGTGACATAATGACAAATAAGGGGATAGCCAAAAGTATGGGAGGAAACATATAGGTAAACAGAGATGAGTAAGCTATCGCTCTTCGTCCTCGGTATCGGAATCGAGTCACACTATAGGCACCCAGGGTAGACATAAGTATGGTTACAGCCACTACCGAGAGAGTAACAATGAGGCTGTTCTTGAAATAGGTGAAGAAGCGGGTTACCTGGAAGAGTCTTTGGTAATGAGCCAGAGTGGGATGGCGGGGAAAGATCTCTGGAGGCATGTCGAAGATGGTCTCGACTGGTTTAATGGAAGTTAATACCATCCAGATAAAGGGAAAAGTAACAAAAAGCATGGTAATGACTACGGTAAAGTAGAGCAAGAATTTCTTGGCTGTCCGCCACTTCCTATACATCAGACTTCCTCACTCACTTTATAGACCTTAAAGTAGATAATGGCCACGCCGGTCATAAATAAGAACATAAATGTATTGGTAGCTGCTCCCAGGCCTATTTTAAAAGAGTGGAAAATTTGGAAATAACTGAGAATGGGGAGCGTTTGCGTGGCTCTCACGGGTCCTCCTCCGGTAAGGAGCCAGATAATGTCGAATTTGTTGAACATCCAGATGCCTCGAAGCAGAATGGTAATAAACAGGACGGAACTTAATTGGGGAAGAGTGATATGTAGGAAACTCTGCCAGCTGCTGCTTCCATCCACTCTGGCGGCTTCATAGATCTGCTGGGGAATGGTTTGCAATCGAGCAAGAACGCAGATGGTGACAAAAGGAAACCACTCCCACGCAGCGATAAGAATAATGGTAGGCATAGCCCACCTCTCCAGGCCCAGCCAGGTAATAGGTGATTTGATAATCCCCGTGATCATAAGGGAATAGTTGATTATTCCATTGACATCATTTAGCATCCACTTCCATACCAGAGCCACCACCACCGGGGAAGTTACATAGGGGATAAGAATTAGTGTTCGAGCTAGTGATCTCCCTCGAAACTCCATGTTCAAAAGCAAGGCCGTACCTATACCTAGAACTAGCTGCAGGCTGACGGTAGCTGATGCCCAGATGATCTGATTTTTTAAAGAAAGCCAAAATTCTGACTTTCCCACCAGGACAGAGAAATTCCTTAGGCCAATAAAATTCATGCTGGGGGAGAGTAGATGTTTGCTATTAAAGGCAAGCCAAAAATTATAAGCGAAGGGGTAGGCGATAAATCCTGCCATTAGAACCACTATAGGCAATACGAGAATAATTCCTAACCGTCGTTCCTGAGATTCCAAAGAAAAAGGTCGTCTCGTCATCCGAGGACTTCTTGTTTTTCTCATTTATTTGGTCTAACCCCTTCTATACCACGAAGGGAGAGGAAGGTTTTGATGAGAAATCAATCAATTCTTCCTCTCCCTCAGCCTACTTACCTATTTGGGCATGTGCTCCTTGATCTCCTCGATGCACTTACTCAGCGCCTCATCAATAGGTGTTCCTTTGACAATGTAATCCTGAATCATGTCGGTAAGTACCAGTCCTCCAATGATCTCTGAGGTAACCGGGTTGGGAGTACGCCACTCTCTGTTGAGGGGAATTCCTCTTTCGTTAGCTCCGATCAAAGTCTTGATAATGTCTCCGTATTTCTTGAATACGGGATGATCCCAGTATTCGTCTGACCAGACTATGCTCTTCATGGGTGGAATATAGTGGCCAGGTACCGAATGCAGAAACTCTACAAACAATTTGCCAGTCGCCATAAACGCAATAAAGTCTTTGGCTTCTTCAGGGTACTTGCATCCTTTACTCACCACATAACCACCTACTGAGGCAGCAGTGGGTCCGGGTTCTCCAGTGGGAGTAGGGATAGAGACAGCTCCGGTGACAGCGGCAATCTCCGGTGCATATGTAAGAGTTTCATGAAGCACTCGCCCCTCGTACTGTGTCATGGCTACCTTACCAGTATAGTAAACATTTCGCATTTCCCCCCAGGAATAGGTAGGAGATCCCGGAGGAGAGTAATGATAGAGCTTTTTCAGGAAGACCAAAGCTTCCTTGGTTCTAGGACCCTCTAGAGTAATGTCTTCCGGCCCCAGCTCTTCATATTCTTCCTCAGCCATGATCGTGGCACCGTTTCCCCACAGGAGGTTCAAGAAAAACTCGGAGATGGTGCGGGTTCTGTTCATGGGTACAACCTGGCCCCA
>SOJT01000139.1 GCA_004376485.1 Candidatus Aerophobota bacterium
CAGCTATTATTGAGGCTGTCTTGAATGGTTTATTCTAGCGGAAAGGATGATGAGTGTCAACTTGAATCTTTCGGCATAAATGATATAATCAGGAAGCAGACCTCTCCTTAAGAGGTGGAAGAAATATAGAAATGCAGAGTTCGGAGAGTAAATTTTGGAAGGAACCGGCTCTATGTATCAGGTCAAAGCTACAGTTTTATTCAATGAAAAGGCAGGCAAGGCACATTACCGGATGAAGTTAGAGGTTTCTCAAATTGCTAAAGACGCCAGGCCAGGACAATTTGTGCACATAAGATGCAGCTCCGGGGATGATCCCTTGTTAAGAAGACCTTTTAGCATCCACAAATGCGCTCAAGGAAGAATTGACATTCTTTACCAGGTGGTGGGTAGGGGAACAGCGATCCTATCAAAGAAAAGGAGGGGAGATCAGCTTGATCTTTTGGGACCTCTGGGAAAAGGTTTTGAAATAGACTCCGCTTTTAGCAAGATTTTTATCATAAGCGGGGGAATGGGAGTGGCTCCTCTTTATATGGTGGCCCAGGAAATTACCCGTCTGGGGCAGGGAAAGGAAGTTACCGTTCTCCTTGGCGCCAAAAATAAAGAACTCATCTTGGATAAGGATGACTTGGAAAGCCTGGGTCTAAGGGTAATGATAGCCACCGAGGATGGGAGTGAGGGATATCAGGGTTTGGTGAGCGATCTCTTTGAGAGACTCATCTCATCTCAAACTTCTTTATCTCTGGCTGTTTATAGCTGTGGCCCTGTTTCCATGTTAAAAAAAATAGCCGAACTCTCTTCCCATCAGGGATTTTTCTGCCAGGTATCCCTGGAGCAAAGAATGGGATGTGGTCTGGGAGCCTGTCTGGGGTGCGTGATCAGGGGAACATCCGGCTATCTTCGCGTTTGCAAAGAAGGGCCGGTCTTCGATGCACAAGAAATCCTCTGGGATGATCCAGGCCTGGAGATCAAATAGGCCGCCCGGGGTGCATATCCACCTTGTGGAAGCCAGGGACGGCAGCTGTAGATGAGAAGGTAAAAAAAAGGGAAAGTTATGCCAGCAAACCTTCCTCCACAATATTATGAGGCAGAGAGAAGATATCGGCTGGTCAAAACAAATCAAGAGAGGTTAGCTATTCTAAAAGAAATGTGGGCCATTATGCCCAAACACAAAGGCACGGATAAACTTCAGGCAGACCTTAAAGCCAAAATTTCCCGGTTAAAAAGGGAGATGCAAAAAAAGACCCAGGTGGGGAAAAGCACTTACAGCCATCATATAGCCAGAGAGGGAGCAGCTCAGGTGGTTCTTCTGGGACCCTCTAATGTGGGAAAATCTCAGATTCTAGCCTCTTTGACGGATGCTAGTCCCCAGGTTGCCCCTTACCCTTTTACCACCCGGGATACTGTGGTGGGAATGATGAAGTTCGAGAACATTAACATCCAGTTAGTGGATACCCCTCCTATTACCCGGGAGTATATGGAACCCTGGCTTTCTGAGATTATTCGAGAGACGGATCTTGTCCTTCTCACCGCTGACTTAGGCAGGGATAGTCTCCTGGAGGATATTGAGGCAGTGGTAAGGAAACTAGAAGAGTCGAAAATCAAACTAGTAGCCAGAGAGCCCGAGGTAAAAGTAACGCAAGAGATGAGATACAAAAGGGCCATCGTTGGAGCCAATAAAAGAGATCTACCAAATGCTAATAAACGCCTGAAGACCTTAAAGGATGTCTATTCTGATAAGTTCCCTATCTACTCTCTTTCGGCAACAAGCCGGGCGGGATTGGATCATCTTAAAGAAAAAATATATAAGGCCTTAAATATTATCCGTGTTTACACAAAAAGTCCGGGAAAGGGAGCGGATCGAAGCGAACCCATTATCTTGAAGAAAGGAAGCAGGGTCATCGATGCTGCCCGGGCCATCCATAAGGATTTCGCCAATAAGTTAAGATATGCTAGAATGTGGGGGTCGGGTAAATTTGAGGGCCAAAAAGTTCAGAAAGATCATCCCCTAGAGGACGGGGACATTCTAGAATTTCATATCTGATTGCATCGGAATTTGAAAGCACCAAGGAAGAGGTCCCGGATAAGGAGGGCCAATTTGGAAAATCTTCCCGACCTGAGGGTCTCTCTGGGTAGAATTCATCTCAGGAATCCTGTCTTAGTGGCCTCAGGAACCTTCGGCTACGGAGAAGAATATAAAGATTTTGTTGACCCTGGCGAGCTTGGAGGAATAATTACCAAGGCGGTAACCCTAAAACCAAGGAAGGGAAACCCTCCCCCCAGACTGGCAGAGACCCCAGCCGGCCTTCTTAACAGTATTGGATTGGAAAATCCAGGAGTAGAAGTGTTCTTGAAAGAAAAGCTCCCCCATCTCAAAAGGCTGAAAACCAGGATCATTGTCAATATTGCCGGTGAGAAAAAGACTGAGTATCTGTATTTAGCGGAAAAATTAGGTAAGGGAGGAGGAATAGATGCTCTGGAAGTGAATATCTCCTGTCCCAATGTGGAAAAAAGAGGCCTTATCTTTGGAACCAGAGCGGATCTTGCTTTCTCTCTGGTAAAAGGATTAAAACAGGCTACTGATCTTCCTCTGATTGTTAAACTTACCCCTAATGTTACTGATATTACTGAGATTGCCCAGGCAGCGGAAGAGGCAGGAGCAGAAGCCTTATCTTTAATAAATACCATTTTAGGGATGGCTATAGATGTGAATACCAGAAGGCCTAAGCTGGGAGCTATTACAGGAGGCCTGTCCGGTCCAGCCATCAGGCCGGTAGCGGTGAGGATGGTTCGCCAAACCTTTCAAAAGGTGAATCTTCCCCTTATCGGGATGGGAGGAATTATGTCGGCTGAAGATGCTCTGGAGTTTATTCTGGCCGGGGCCACTGCCGTAGCTGTAGGCACGGCCAATTTTGTCGATCCCGCTGTCTCTTTAAAGATAGTCGAAGGCCTGCGCCAGTATTTGAGAAAAATGAGGATAAATTACTTTCACCACCTCATAGGGGATTTGAGGACCTAAAGGATGATATAAAGATGGCCAAGGTAAAGAGGCCGAAGCCGGTGAAGCTCATCCTGGGAATGATATCAGCCGAGGAGTCTTTATTCACCCAGGTAGAGGAGAGAATAACCCAAAGGTGGGGTAAAATTGATTTTCGAAGTCCTATCTTGCCCTTTCAAGACACGGACTACTATGAGAAGGAAATGGGAGCGAATCTCAAGAGGAAATTCTTGAGCTTTGAGTCTCTCATTGATCCCGGACAGATAATCCAGGTGAAGCTTTTTACCAATAGGTTGGAACAAGAGTTCCTTTATCCTCACCTCTCTCACCGCCGTCTTAACCTTGACCCTGGATATATTTCTCTTTCCAAATTGGTTCTGGCAACGGCAAAGGATTTTGAGCACAGAATTTATCTGGGAAGAGGAATCTATGCCGAGATCACCTTAAAATATAAAAGGGGAAGAGGTTTTCAGCCCGGGGAGGTAACTTTCCCCGATTATCGAAGGACTGAGTACCTCGACATATTCAACCATTTGCGCCAAATTTACCATCAGCAGCTAGGGAAGGAAGAAAAAAATGAAGATCTTCATTGACACAGCAAACCTGGACGAGATCAGGCAGGCCTGCAGTTGGGGTATAGTGGATGGAGTAACCACTAATCCATCCTTAATTAAGAGAGCAGTGGATCAGGTGAAAAAAGAAAAGAGAAAAATAGATATAGAAAGCTACATTAAGGAAATAATCTTGACAGTGGGGAAGGAAAGACCGGTAAGCCTGGAGGTCATTAGCTTAAGAGCCCAGGAGATGATTGAAGAAGCTAAGCTTCTCTACCATAAATTTAACCCTCTGGCCGGCAATGTGGTTATAAAGATTCCCATCAATACATACACCAGGATGGGTGGAGCATCGCATTACGAGGGTCTACAGGCTATCACTCACCTTAGCAGGGAAGAGATCCCGGTGAATACCACCTTGATTATGAGTCCGGAACAAGCACTCCTCGCTGCAAAGGCTGGAGCAAGATACACCAGTCCCTTTGCCGGAAGAGTGGATGACTACATAAGGAAAAAACTGGGTATCCAATTTAAGAAGCAAGATTATTTTGACTTTGATCTTATGCAAAAAATCACTAAGGATAAATTGACAAGATTTATGGATAGCTCAGGCGAAAGAGATGCAGCTTCCCTTTATCTTGATGAAAAGATAAAAGAATGGAAAGATTTGGGCAAAGATAATGGAATATTCAGTGGGGTCCATCTGGTGGAGGAAATTGTAAGTATTTACCAGAACTACCAGATAACAACCGAAGTCATTGCCGCCAGCATCAGAAACGGGCAGCAAGTGAGAGAGGTCGCTCTGGCAGGAGCCCATATTGCCACCATCCCTTTTAATGTCATGGAAGAGATGATTCAGCATCCCAAAACAGTGGAAGGAATTGAAACATTCTCCCGGGATGTAGTACCCGAATACCGGGA
>SOJT01000203.1 GCA_004376485.1 Candidatus Aerophobota bacterium
CCTTCTCCCTGAGAAAGATCTGGTAGGACAGCGCTCTTTTCCTACCGCTGTTTTTTTGGATGGAGAGAGATTTCTTCTCTTTCCTCCAATTCTGCTATTTTTTTCTCTAGCTTCTGAATCCTCTTCACCAAGATATTCACTGCTTCGGCTACCGGATCGGGTAGCTTGCCGTGCTCCAGGTCTACCAGGGGTTCTACGGGAGGTTTCTTGCGCTCTACCGTCCGGCCCGGCACTCCCACTACGGTGGCACCTGGAGGAACCGGCTTGATAACCACTGATCCTGATCCAACGAGGGCTCCATTCCCAATCTTAATGGGTCCAAGGATGGTAGCTCCAGCGCCTATAACTACAGAGTTCCCAATGGTGGGATGACGCTTCTTCTTCTCCAGGGTGGTTCCTCCCAGAACCGCCCCCTGATACATGAGAACATCATCTCCGATTTCCGCAGTTTCCCCTATAACCACTCCCATCCCATGGTCAATGAAAAATCTTCTTCCAATCTTTGCCCCCGGATGAATCTCAATCCCGGTCAGAAGACGATTTATATGGGAGATGAACCGGCCTAAAAAGCGGAAATCATGACTCCAGAGGTAATGAGCTATGTGGTTTAGCCAGATAGCATGTAGGCCGGGGTAGCAAAAGATTACCTCTGCCAGGCTCCGTGCTGCCGGATCTCTATCGAAGATAACCTGAAGGTCTTCCTTGAGCCTGTCCCACATTCTTAAAGATACCTCCTTTAAATTCACATCCTCATCATTAATATCATTTAGTCTATATACATAATTAATTTTGGCAAGTATTTCTTTCAAGTTCTCGACCTTTCGAGACATGTTTGATAGTACTGGGAAAGCATTGATATGCAGTGACAGAGGGGAAGAGTCGCGAGATTCTCTTGACGGGGTAGATAAGTAAGATAAAATATACTCACTCTATTCCTGTAAGTTGGACCACTAAGAATGAGAAGAGGATCTAAAGTAGCCATCATTTTGTTGATAGCAATCTCTGTTGTCTTCGTCTATTTCTACCTGTCCTCCAGGAAAGAAAAAATATGGCGGGAACGGGAAGTAGACTACGAGACACTTTACTCTTTCCTTGGCATTCAAAGAATTGACCCACCTCAAAAAGCTCTGGATTTCAGCTTAAAGACCCTGGGGGGGAAGAGGGTGAGCCTGGAGGATTACCGGGGTAAGGTCATTTTCTTAAACTTCTGGGCTACCTGGTGCGGACCCTGCCGGACGGAAATGCCCTCCATGGAGAAGCTCTGGCAGGACTTCAAGGAAGAAAATTTCGTCATCCTGGCTATTGACATCCAGGAAGAAAGTAAGCTGGTTAGTTCTTTTATGAAGGAAAGGAGCTTATCCTTTCCCGTGCTTTTGGATGGAAAGGGAAATGTGGCACGTAGTTATGGAGTCAGGGGAATTCCTACCACCTTTTTTCTCAATCCCAAAGGGGAAACAATAGGTAAGGCTGTAGGGGCGAGGGATTGGGCCAGCGAGGAATCTTTTAGACTAATACGGGAGCTCCTCCTGGAGACAGTATCTTGAGAGATAATATACTTTAAGAACGCTTTTAGCTAAGGACCGACTTGGGTCAAGAAGTAGGAAAGACCCTCCAGCTGGATCGCAAGATCTACATTCCTAAGCTTGACATGGTCAGGAACGACGATTCTGGTGGGGGCGAAGTTTAAGATTCCTTTGACCCCGCCCTCTATCAGCTTATTGGCCACCTGTTGAGCTGCTGGCACCGGGGTGGTAATAATTCCAAGGTCTATTTTCTCCCGGGATATAACCTGGGGTATCTTCTTAACATCCTGGATTGTTACTCCCTGCCAGGTCCTGCCCACCTTGGAGGGATCATTGTCAAAAGCTGCCTTTATTTTGAACTCTTCACTCTTAAATCCGGGATAAGCCAAGAGGGCTGATCCTAGTTTTCCCACTCCTACCAGGGCTATTCTCTGCTCTCTATCCAATCCAAGGATATGGGAAATTTCCCCTTTTAGTTTGCCTACCTTATAGCCCTGACCAGGCACGCCGAATTCTCCAAAATAGGCTAGATCTTTTCTTACCTGGCCATCTGAGGTACCTACCAGCTCGGCCAGCCTTTGGGAGGAGAGAATTTCTTCATGGTGGAACTTCTTGATAGCTCTAAGATAGATAGACAGGCGCTCTACAGTGATTTCCGGTATTTTGAACCTGGGCATTTTGTATCCTCTTCTTTTATTCTTATCTTTCATCCGCCTTTGGAAACCCCCCATCCAGAGCTTGCCTTCATAGGGTCTCAGGCGGAGCTCTTGTTTCAACAGATCCGGGGTAGCTGCTCGCCGGTGAGCATGTCTACCACCCGCCGGGTACCTATCGCTGTCCTAAGGTAGACTTTGCCCTTGGGCTCGGGAATCACCTTTCCCATAATCTGGCTCTCTTTTCCCAGAGGATGGGATCTTAAAATGGACAGTAGTTTCTCTGCCTCCTCTTCCTTAGCTATTAGGACTACTTTTCCTTCGTTGGCCAGATACAAAGGGTCAAACCCTAGCATTTCGCAGATGGACATCACCTCTTCCTTGATAGGTATTTTCTCCTCCCACAGTTCAATGCCAAAGGATTGTCCTGAGACTATTTCATTGAAGATACTGGCTACCCCGCCCCTGGTAGGATCACGCATCATTTTTATGTCCTGTGAGCCTGATAAAGCCATTCCGATAAGCTCATTTAGAGGAGCGCAATCGCTTTCTATTTCGGTCTGAAAATCAAATTCCTCACGTCCCGAGAGAGTGGCGATGGAGTGATCCCCAATAGTTCCATTGATGATTATTCTGTCACCTGCCTCAATCCTTTCCGGGGAAAGATCCTCCCGGGCCCTCACAATTCCCACCCCGCTGGTATTAATAAACAGGCCATCAGCACTTCCATGTTCCACCACCTTGGTATCTCCGGTAATGATCTGAACTCCGGCTCCCTCGGCTGCTTCTTTGATGGAGGAGACAATTTTTTCCAGGGTAGAAAACTCCAGTCCTTCCTCGATGATGAGAGCGCAGGAAAGAAAGAGGGGTGCTGCCCCGGCCACGGCTAGATCATTTATGGTACCGCATACAGCCAGTTTTCCGATATCTCCTCCCGGGAAAAAAAGGGGTCTGATAACGTAGGAGTCTGTAGTAAAAGCCCAGCGAATCTTCTCTTTATCAAAAATAGCGGAGTCACCCAGTGGTCTTAAGAACTTGTTATCAAAGCTTCGCAAGAATACGTCCTTGATGAGCTCATGCGCTAGTCTACCGCCACTTCCATGAGCCAGAAGAATTTTTTTCTTCACTAAAACTTTCCCTCAGAATATTTATAATAAGCGGCGCAGGTTCCCTCGCTGGAAACCATACAGGCCCCTACCGGATGAGAGGGTGTGCAGACTTTCTTGAAGAGAGAGCAATTCAGAGGGCTCTTTAGACCTCGAAGAATATCCCCACAGATACATTCTGGATGCTCCCTACTCTTTCGTACCTTGAGGGGAAGTCTTACTTCAGCATCGAGGGAGGAATATTCTTTCCTTATCTTTAGTCCACTCCCCGGAATTTCACCTATTCCCCTCCATGAGGTAGATCTTTTTTTAAATACCATGTCCATGAGCTTTTGAGCCTTGAGATTACCCTGGTAGGTCACTGCCCGGCGGTACTCGTTTTCTACTTTGGCCTGGCCTAATTTTTTCTGGCTAAGGAGAAGATGAATGCTCTCAAGAATATCCAGGGGTTCAAAGCCAGCCACTACACAGGGGATACGGTATTTCCGGGCCAGGAATTCGTATATTTTACTTCCGGTGATGGTTGACACATGACCCGGACAGAGAAAACCATCAATCCCGATCTGGTGATCCTCCACCAGGGCCTGCATGGCAGGAGGCATTATCTTATGTCCCGAGAGGACCAGATAATTGGAGATATCTCCTTTAGAAGCCATGAGGATGGAAGCAGCCACCGTAGGAGCGGTAGTTTCAAACCCTATACCCAGGAAGACAATCTTCTTCTGGGGGTTTCTTTGGGCTATTTTTATAGCTTCCAGGCTGGAGTAGACAACTTTTACCTGGGCTCCCTCAGAGACTTCCTGGGCTAGGCTGGATCTAGATCCGGGAACTTTTACCATATCTCCAAAGGTGGCTATGATAACTTTATCCTGATGAGCATAGGCAATGGCTTTATCTATATAATCATTGGAAGTGACGCAGACCGGACAACCGGGACCGGCGAGGAGATGAAGCTTTTCAGGGAGAAGATCCGTTATTCCATAACGAAAAACAGCCATGGTATGCGTCCCGCACACTTCCATTAGAGAAATTTCTCTATCTATATCCTCCATGAGCTGGTGGATTTTTCTAACCAGTCGTCTTGCCGGCTCTTTTTGACGGAACTC
>SOJT01000003.1 GCA_004376485.1 Candidatus Aerophobota bacterium
AAGATTCCGGAGACTGGTTTCTCTGGGAAGAAAAGGGTCTGCTTGATGGAGGATGAAAAGCAAACTGAGCAAGGCTTGATCTTCCTCCTTCCCCCTTAATTGTTATCTAACCAGAGAGCAGTGCATCATATTTCGGTTACATTTCAGAGCTCTCTTTTATATGACTTAATTCACAATCTTGACATTATATGCTCTGAGGTTATATGATCTTTGGTTGCGTGTCCCGCTAGTGTTGGTTTTCCTGAGAGTTGGGTTTATCCTGAATACGGTGTGGGAAGGATATGTTTGAAAGGAGGGGGAACGATAAAAAGTTTAACAGGGATAGGGATAGAAAAAAGTCTTCCAGGTTCTTTACCAGAACTAGTAATTTGAAAGGGAGGTGTAGATATGGGAATTATATTTGCAGGAAGTGAGATAGTGGAATTGGGAGTTCAGGTTGAGAAAAATGGCAGAGACTTCTATAATACATTGGTTAGGCAATCAAAGCATAAAGACGCCAAAGAGATATTCAAATACTTGGCAGGCGAGGAAGAGAAACACATAGCTACCTTTCAAAGGATATTAGATAAGCTAGAAAAATACGAGCCACCAGAGTCATACCCGGGAGAATATTTTGCATACATGAATGCCTTAGCCAGTGATTATGTATTTACCAAAAAGGATAAGGGTAAGGAGATAGCTAAAAACATAACCAGTGATAAAGAAGCCGTTGACATGGGTATAGGATTTGAAAAAGATTCGATTCTTTTCTATGAAGGGATGAGGAGGGTGGTACCAGAATACGATCATAAAGTACTCGATGAGCTGATTAGACAAGAGCAAAACCATCTAAGACAGTTATCTGATCTAAAGAAGGCTTTATGAAACTTAAGATGATGTCATCTACCGCCTCTGTGCAATTCGTTTCGGGGGTCAAATAGGACTGTATAGCTAGTTTGCAAAATCTCTTCCGTATTCATACCAATGCTTGATCTCATTCTCATCTGGAAGGTATTTAATGGTAAGAGGTGATCGAGCAATTTCTATCCCTATCTCCTTAAGAATTTTTTCAATAGAATCTGCTCCTCCTCCTGCCCATCTACCAGAATGATTTGACTGAAAACTCATTTTTGATACACTTTTAGAATACAGAAGAGACAGGGCAAAAGATCATGGGGAGCGGGCCATATATCTTGACTTAGACCAGAGTAACGCTGAAGATCAAACCCAGAGCTTTCAAAAGATGGTAAGCTATTTTGAAAATCAGGGATACAAGGTGTCCTTATATGGCTGGATGCAAATCGGAGGAACTGCCGGAGAAGTTATCATCATCGAGGAGAATGAAAGAGAAAAGGACACGCTCCTCTTCTTCTACGAGATGCTGGAAGTGATTAAGTCTCAGGATCGTGACCTGGTTAAGAAGATAATCGAGTCTTGAATATCTTGATTTTAAGCTAAAAAGGCAGGAAAAGCTAAAGTGGAAGTTAAAGTTGGGTTTATCGGAGCGGGTAAGATTGCCCACCGCCACATGGAAAAGTTGACCAAAATCAAAGGTGTAAAACTTATCAGTTTCTGTGATATTGAAGAGGCTAGGGCTCGGGAGGCGATGAGGAAATACGGAGGCAGGTATTACACAGAGTACCGCCAGATGCTGGAAAAAGAGGATCTGGATGCGGTATACATTTGCCTTCCCCCTTTTGCCCATACTGATCAGGAGATCCTGGCTGCCAAGGCCGGGATAAACATATTCGTTGAGAAGCCCATTGCCCTGAATTTAGAGAAGGTTCACCAGATAGAGGAAGTTGTTGAGAAGAACGGCATCATTAGCAGCGTGGGTTACCTTTATCGGTATGCGGATATCGTTAACAGGGCCAAAGAGGTTCTGACTCACAAAAAAGTGGCCATGTTCTTAGGGTACTATTTCTGTCCCATTCCTCCTCTTCATTGGTGGGGAGCTAGACACCGCTCCGGAGGACAAATAGTAGAACAGACTACCCATATCTTTGACCTGGCTCGATACCTGATAGGAGAGGTGGATGAGATTTATGGACATAGGGTTCGAGGCTTGAGGAACGAGAAAAATAAAAACTGTGACATCGATGATGCCTCTTGCATCACTCTTCGCTTTCAAAACGGAGCTATAGGGAATATCAGTTCCAGCTGCCTTCTTTCCCATGGACGGGACTGGGGAGCCGATCTCGTCACCCCCAACATGAGAATCCAGCTTCATCTTTCCTCCCATCTTCTCAAGATTTCCAATGAAAAAGAAGAGGAGATGAAGATGCAAATCGATCCTTACGAATTGGAAGATAGGGCTTTCATCCAGGCTGTTAAGGAAAGGAATCCTGAAAGAATAAAATCTTCCTATGCCGACGCTCTGAAAACTCTGGAGCTTACCCTGGCGGCCAACTCTGCCCTGGATAAAGGAAGAATAATTTCCCTTTGAGCCTTTCTCGCATCATTTCCTCCCAAGCAGTAATGCATAGTCCAGGTTTTTTATTTTTTCCCTGGCTCCAGAAGTCCAAATTTACGCTCGATGCAGGTAGGACAATCCTTCCTGCGTTTAATCTTTATTCTTCTAAAGGATCCTGGCCAAAGATCCAAATAGATTAGGTCGGGATTAAGATTCTCATCTCCCACCAATATTTTTAATGCTTCTGTTGTTTGCCAGGAAGCAATGATAATGGGAGCAGCATTTATCAGGGGTATGGTTCCCAGCTCAGGGAAAGAGGGAAATTCACCAAAGACACAGGTAAGACAGGGAGTTTTCTCAGGAACTACGGTCATGCTCATCCCCATGGACCCGAAAACGCCACCATAAATCCAGGGAATTTTGTTTTTTACACAGGCCTCATTGATTAAAAAGCGGGTTTTCATATTATCTGTTGCATCCAGAACCAGATGAGATCCCTCTATCAAATTCTCAATATTCCTGGGCTCTACCTCGCAAACTTTAGCTTCCAGCTGGATGGAGGAGTTAATTCCCCTCAGCTTTTCTACTGCCACCCGGGCTTTAGGGGACTTGTTTTTGGCATCTTCCTCGTTAAAGAGAATCTGGCGCTGTAGGTCCGAAAGTTCAACCATGTCCTTATCTACAATCTTGATTCTCCCCACTCCACCCCTGGCTAAATTGTTGGCGATGACACAACCCAAGCCTCCACATCCGATAAGGGTTATAGAGCTTTCCAGGAGTCTTTTTTGTCCCTTCTCACCGATACCCGAAAAAAGGATCTGTCGAGAATACCGCTCCAGATTCATCCTACTTTTTTCTTAGCCTCCTAATCTCTCAGCTAGCCTCCGGCTGCAAAGAAGGGAAGAATCTCCAGCTCATCCTCCTCTTTTAAACTGTAGCTATATTTTGTCCG
The DNA here is from genome assembly GCA_004376485.1 of Candidatus Aerophobota bacterium. Taxonomy (GTDB): domain Bacteria; phylum Aerophobota; class Aerophobia; order Aerophobales; family AE-B3A; genus SOJT01. The sequence goes on from SOJT01000003.1 coordinate 3,345, forward strand.
CAGGAGAAGTTCAGAATTCAACATGACCATAACTCTTTGAGGATTAAGGGAAAGGGACTGGATCATATCTTCCACTGTTTTCCCTTCCTTCACCATTTTTTTCTCACCATTAAGCTTTATTTCTATGCTCGAAACCATCCTCCCTGCCTCTGGAATGTTTATTTTTCTTGTCTCTTCAGTCAACATGAAAAGATAACTGGAGCTTAACCTTTTAGTTCTTTTATAATGAGTTGGGCCGCCTTTTTTCCAGAAAGGAGCATTCCTCCGAAAATAGGACCCATGCGAGGTCCACCAAAAACAGCATTGGCTGCCATTCCTGCGACATATAGACCAGGAAAGACCTCTCTGGTGTTATCTAATATTGCTTCTTCTCCTTTCTCTGCCCACATAGGCCCTTCCCCCACTATTTTACCGCTGGAGGTAGCTAATCTAACCCTGCCTTTTTCTTCCAGTTTCCTGATCACCTCACACTGATGTCCGGTAGCATCCATACCCATTTTAAATCTTATGCCTATAGGATCAACATGTAGACCAGCTAGTTTTACCGCTCCCCAATTAATAACAAAGCCATTGACTCTTCCCTCCTTCACCATCACATCTTCCACTCCTATTAAATTGAATATTTTGACTCCAGCTCTAATGGTCCGGTAGGTCAGAGCAGAAGTGGCCTCTAGAGAAGAGGCGGTATAATACCCCTTCTGATATTCCTGGTGTTTGATCTTCATCTCCTCCAGAATCTCTCGAGCCGGCTCCTGGACTACAATTTTATTGAACATTATCCCCCCTCCCGGCATTCCTCCACCAACTCGAAGGTTTCTTTCAAAAATGGTCGTCTTCACCCCACCTTGAGCCAGGTAGAAGCCGGCGGTTAATCCGGCCGGGCCAGCTCCGGCGATGGCAACCTCAAGATCTAGTGACCCTACCAGGTCTTTGCTAAATGTTTCTATAATGGCTTTAGAGATTGTTATTTCATCCAGCCTCATTTGAACCTCCCTA
>SOJT01000109.1 GCA_004376485.1 Candidatus Aerophobota bacterium
GTGATGCGGTCATCAAACCTTGCTCCTACAGCAATAAGTAGATCTGACTCTTGAACAGCGTAGTTAGCATATCTTGTCCCGTGCATTCCAAGCATATCCAGAGATAGAGGATCGTCCTGGGGAAAAGCTCCCAGTCCCATTAAGGTAGTGGTAACCGGAATGTTAGTATGATGGGCAAATTGAAGAAGCTGCTCTGAAGATCCAGAGCTAATTACTCCTCCACCGGCATAAATAACAGGCCTCTCAGCTTCATTAATGGTCTTAGCCGCTCTTTCAATTTGCCTGGGATTACCTTTATAATTGGGACTATAGCTTCTAGTTTTAACCTGTTTGGGATAGGGAACTTCTGTCTGGCCGGTAAGTACATCCTTGGGAAGGTCTACCAGGACAGGGCCTTTTCTGCCTGTGCTAGCCAGATAAAAAGCTTCTTTAAGAATGCGGGGAAGATCACAGGTATCTTTTACCAGATAGTTATGTTTAGTTATAGAATAGGTAATCCCTGTTATGTTAGCCTCCTGGAAGGCATCGTTACCAATCATTCCTGTGGGAACCTGACCGGTAAGAGCCACCACGGGGATAGAATCCATACAAGCGGTAGCGATTCCCGTAACCAGATTAGTAGCCCCAGGACCAGAGGTAGCAATACAGACCCCTACCTTCCCCGTAGCTCGAGCATATCCATCGGCCGCATGAGCAGCAGCTTGTTCATGGCGGGTAAGGATGTGTTTTATCTGGTTGGTTTCGTAAATAACATCGTACAGAGGAATTACCGCACCTCCAGGATACCCGAAGATAACCTCCACTCCTTCCTTCATTAAGGCTTCTAGTACGATTTGGGCTCCGCTTCTCTTCAATTCCTCCCCCTTTTGGGAAACTCTTGTCACTATAGATTATTTTCTTTTCTTATCTTCCACAGCAGTACTTGTATTTCTTTCCACTCCCACAGGGACAAGGCTGATTCCGTCCCACTTTTGTCACCTTTCTTTGGTAAGGACTTCTTGGTTGAGGAGAATAGATTTCTCCTCCCACTCGATCATTCCCTATGAGGACGGGCTGGGGAGTCTTGGGACTACCCACCAATATTCTCTCAAGGATAGGCTCTCGAGAAATCTCTACCTTAAAGATGAACTGGATAACTCCTTCCTTGATTCGCTGGATTAAATCCTCAAACATTGAATAGGCTTCTCTTTTATATTCGATGAGGGGATCGTGTTGTCCATAACCTCTGAGGCCTATTCCCTCTTTTAAAGTATCCATAGAGTAGAGATGGTCTTTCCAACCGGAGTCTATGGTATGCAAGAGGGCCATTCTCTCCAGCCCCCGGGTGAGCTCCTCTCCCAATCTTTCCTCTTTTTGCTGATAGGCCTTTTTTAGTTCCTCCAGGATTTTTTGCTTCAGGTTTTCCCGATCATAAACCTCTCTTAAGGAAGAAGAGGGGATCTGGATGGAAAAGTGGTATTTTACCTTTGCCAATAAACCTTTTATGTCCCATTCTTCGGGTCGAATCTTCTCATCAGCATATATACTAAGTAGTGCATCTACCACATCCTCCGTCATCCCCAGGATATCCTCCTTGAGATTCTTCCCCTGGAGAACCTTAGCCCTCTCCCTGTATATTACCTCCCTTTGCTTATTCATGACGTCGTCGTATTCGAGAAGGTGTTTTCTTATGTCAAAGTTCCTTCTCTCCACTTGCTCCTGCGCCCTTTCTAGAGCTTTAGTAACCCAGGGATGCTCAATGGGTTGGTCTTCGGGAATCTTCAACCTCTGCATCACTCCAGCAATTCTTCCCGAACCGAAAAGACGCATTAGCTCATCTTCCAGAGAAACATAGAACTGGGAAGCTCCCGGGGCTCCCTGTCGGCCTGATCTTCCCCGTAGTTGGTTATCAATTCTACGAGATTCATGCCTCTCGGTTCCAATGACAAAAAGGCCCCCTAAATCCTCTACTCTCTCCCCTAATTTAATGTCAGTTCCCCTTCCCGCCATATTGGTAGCAATAGTTACTGCCCTCTCCTGACCAGCCTGAGCCACAATTTGAGCTTCCTTCTCATGATATTTGGCATTGAGAACAGTGTGAGGTACACCTTCTTCTTTAAGAGAGTGGCTTAGCGCTTCTGAGCGCTCCACCGATCTCGTCCCCACCAAAACAGGTCTTCCCTTCTTATGAAGTTCTTCTACCTCTTTAATCACTGCCTCAAACTTGGCTTTTTCTGTCTGATATATCCTATCAGAAAGATTTTCCCGAACGGTGGGCTCATGAGTGGGGATAGTTACTACTGCTAGATTATATATTTTCAAGAACTCATCGGCCTCAGTAGCCGCCGTCCCCGTCATTCCGGCTAATTTGTTATACATCCTGAAATAGTTCTGCAGGGTGATGGTGGCCAGGGTCTGGTTCTCGTTGCGGATCATTACCCCTTCCTTGGCTTCTACCGCCTGATGAAGTCCATCACTCCAGCGCCTTCCCGGCATAAGTCTTCCCGTAAACTCATCAATAATGATAACTTCTCCATCTTTGACCAGATAGTCCTTATTCTTTTCAAATAGTTTGTGGGCGCGGACAGCCTGATGAACATGGTGGGGCAGCTTGATGCCGTCCTGGTAGAGATTTAGATTATCACCTCTTAGAAGACCTCTGGCTTTTAGGAGTTCCTCCGCCTTCTTAACTCCCTTCTCAGTTAGAGCTACGGTTTGATCTTTCCTGTCTATCTCATAATCCGTATCTTCATCCTCTTCTTTACCTTCTTTCTTTTCCCGTCCCTTTAAGAAAGGGACCAATTTATCAATCTTATAGTATAGCTCGGTAGATTCCTCCGCCGGCCCGGAAATGATAAGAGGAGTTCGGGCCTCATCAATTAAGATTGAATCTACCTCATCCACAATAGCATAGTGATGGCCCCTTTGTACCTGATCCTCCACTCTTAAGACCATATTGTCCCTGAGATAATCAAAACCAAACTCATTATTGGTGCCATAGGTAATATCGCACTCATAGGCTTTTTTCCTGTTTACACTGTCCATCCGGTTCTGGATAACCCCTATCGTGAGTCCCAGAAATTCATAAACCGGCCCCATCCAATCTCTATCTCTTCGGGCAAGATAATCATTGACGGTGACCACATGGACTCCCTTCCCCTCCAGGGTATTTAGATAAACAGGAAGGGTCGCCACTAAAGTCTTACCCTCACCATTGGCCATCTCTGCTATGGCTCCCTGGTGGAGAATTATTCCTCCTATGAGCTGCTCATCATAGTGGCGAAGTCCTATAGTTCTTTTCGCCGCTTCCCGCACCACAGAAAAGGCCTCAGGAAGAAGATCATAAATAAGCTCGTCTAACTCCCTTCTTTTTTCCTGAAGGGAGACCTTCGCCCTCTCTTGCTCGATATCAGAGAGCTCGGAAATTTCTCTGTTCAGGTTGTCGATCTGGGTAGCCAGAGGTCTTATTTTGCCTCTAAATTCGTCTGTTTTGCTCTTAAGTGCCTTATCTGAGAGTTTGCTTGTCTTTCTCTCCCATCCATTAATAGCATGAATTAAGGGGAGAAGTTTTTTGATATTCCTTTCCTGTCTAGTGCCAAGAACTTTGCCGAGGATCCTGCCAATCATAGCTTATCCTTTCCCGCAAAATAATTAAGAGGTCGGAGTATGAAAAACTCCCATGCTTTTTACTATTATAATAGCTTCGAAGAGTTAAGCAAGAGTAAAAACTTATAATCAGTCATTCAGGAATCCTTCGATTTTCAGAAGTTTCCTCTTTATCCCGAGTCCCGATGAAAATCCCCCCAACTCCCCATCTTCTTTGATAACTCTATGACAGGGGACAATGATAGGGAAAGGATTATTCCCTAAAGCTTTTCCTACTGCCTGGAATCCTTTGCTACCAATTCTTTCGGCTACCCATTTGTAGGAACGCACCTCTCCATAGGGAATAAGACGAGTCTGGGCCCACACCTTTTTGGAAAAAGATGAGTAGCTGGCTAGCTCCAGGGAATATTTGGAAAAATCTACCCTTTTTCCTTTCCAATAATCGGCGAGGTCCCACCTTAAGGATTGAAGAAGAGAAGAGGTAGAAGCTTTTTCACTTCGTTTGATTCCCAGGTTTTCCCGAGTGCTCTCCTCGGAATAAGAAAGACAGACTCTCACTAATTTTCCTTGAGAGGCAACCAGTCCCAACCAAAATACATCTGGTTTAACAATCAAGAAATCCTTCATGGCTTAATTAACAGGAGGGACTATCTATCTTGCTTGAAAGATAATCCAGAATCTTTCTTGCCCTTTTTTCTCCAATCCCAGGAATCTCTGCTAACTT
>SOJT01000024.1 GCA_004376485.1 Candidatus Aerophobota bacterium
CATGCCGAGGTAGCTCAGTCGGTAGAGCACTGGACTGAAAATCCAGGTGTCGACGGTTCGATTCCGTCCCTCGGCACCTTGCCGACGTAGCTCAATGGCAGAGCAGCTGATTCGTAATCAGCAGGTTGTAGGTTCAAATCCTATCGTCGGCTCCCGTAGTTAATGTATTTTCCTAGCTCGTTTCCTTCCAGGAGGGAAACCCGACTTGCCTTCCCCACCCTCTGAGATCGAACACAACGAAAACAAGCCTTAGTTGACTTTTCCGTCTATTTTTAATAGAGTAGTGAAAATTTGAGCTGGGGAAATACAGAGAATATCAGAAACAGGAGGTTCAGGTTGTCTCATCTCTACCAGCCTCGAGAAATCGAACCCAAGTGGCGCAGGATCTGGAAAGAAACAGGGGCTCATGAAACTTGCCAGCGCAGTGAAAAATCTAAATATTATTGTCTGGATATGTTTCCCTATCCTTCAGGTTCTGGTCTGCACGTGGGGCACCTCAGAGGATACGTTCTCTCTGATGTCTGGGCTCGCTACAAGAAACTCCAGGGCTACAATGTCCTACACCCTATAGGATGGGATTCTTTTGGCCTGCCAGCAGAGAACGATGCCATTAAAAGAGGAATACATCCAAGAATCAATACGGAGAAGAACATCCAGAATATGAAAAGGCAACTTAAAGAGATTGGCGCTATGTATGATTGGTCCCGGGAGATTAACACCAGCAGCCCCGAGTATTACAAGTGGACCCAATGGATCTTCCTCAAGATGTACAAAAAGGGCCTGGCTTACCGAAAACTGGTGCCTATCAACTGGTGCCCCAGTTGCAGGACAGGACTGGCCAACGAGGAGGTAGTGAATGGAAAATGTGAGCGCTGCGAGACCCCGGTAACCAAGAAGAATCTGATGCAATGGATGCTGAGGATAACTCAGTATGCTGACCGCCTGCTCCGGGATCTAGAGAAGCTCAACTGGCCGGAGAAGGTGAAGACCATGCAGACCAACTGGATAGGTTACAGTGAAGGAGCAGAGGTTATTTTCAAAGCTATCTCAGCCCGGGATAGACAAGAATTTGACATTCCTGTTTTCACTACCCGCCCTGACACCCTGTTCGGGGCTACCTATATGGTTCTGGCCCCTGAGCACGAGCTGGTCGAAAAAATTAGCTCCTCTCCTCAAAAGATAGAGACGCACGATTACATACAACAATCCAAAAGAGTTCCTGAAGTGAAGAGGTTAACTCAGGTTAGAGAAAAGACCGGAGTCTTCACTGGAGCCTACGTCATCAACCCCGTCAATAATGAGAAGATACCTATCTGGATTTCGGATTATGTTCTTTTAGCCTACGGTACTGGAGCCATTATGGCTGTTCCTGCCCACGACACTCGAGATTTTGAATTTGCTACCAAATTCCACCTTCCCATCACCGAAGTAATATACAGTCCAAAGGCCTCAAGGAAAAAGGACGGTAGCCTGAAAGAGGCTTACCTTGGAGAAGGAGAGCTTATTAACTCTGGGTCATTTAATGGACTCTCTTCGGAGGGGGCAAAAGAAAAAATCACTCAGCGGCTCGCCCAGAGAAATTTAGGCAAAAAGGCTGTCAGTTATAAACTCCGCGATTGGGTTTTCTCCCGGCAGAGATACTGGGGAGAGCCCATCCCCATCATCTACTGCAGACGGTGCGGAGAGGTTCCCGTTCCTGAGAAGGACCTCCCCGTAGAGCTTCCCAGGGTAGAAAAGTACCAACCCAGCGGCACGGGAAAGTCACCCCTGGAGAACATACCGGAGTTTATCAATGCCACCTGTCCTACCTGCGGCTCTTCAGCAAAAAGGGAAACGGACACCATGCCTCAGTGGGCCGGCTCCTCCTGGTATTTTCTGCGCTACCCTGATGCCCATTTAGAACAAGCCTCTTTTGAAAAAGAGACGGCTAACTACTGGCTTCCCGTGGATATGTATGTGGGAGGGATTGAGCACGCCATTCTTCACCTTCTCTATGCCCGTTTTTTCACCAAGGTGATTTATGATCTGGGATACATTGATTTCGATGAGCCCTTTCAACACCTGTTCAACCAGGGGATGGTTTGTAAGAGGAGCGATAAAACCGGCAAAGTGGAAAAAATGTCCAAATCTAAAGGAAATGTAGTCAATCCTGATGAGCTAATAGAAAAATACGGCATAGATACGGTGAGAATGTATGAACTTTTCATCGGACCGGCTGAGCTAGATTCTGAATGGCAGGATCAGGGAATCGAAGGGGTCTTTCGCTTCCTGAAGAAAACCTGGGATCTTATCTTGAAATGCGGAAGAGAGCCTCTCCAAGAAGACAGGGAACTTCAAAGACGCCTTCATCTTCTTATTCGGGATGTCACTGAGAGGATAGAAGCTTTCAAATTCAACACAGCGGTGAGTAGCTTCATGGAGTTTATCAATTTTCTCAACAGGCCCGAGATGCTTACCAGAGGAGTAGATAAAAAAACCGTTGAGAGTTTCCTTGTACTCCTGGCTCCATTTGCTCCTCATTTTTCTGAGGAACTCTGGGAAAGGTTAGGCCATTCCCAGAGTATCTTCGAGGAGAGGTGGCCTTTATATGATCCTTCTCTAATTGAGAGTAGATCAGTAAAGATGGCGGTTCAGGTGAATGGTAAGTTAAGAGGTACCCTACTCCTGGCTAAAGATACCCCTAAGGAGGAAGCGATAGAAAAAGCGAAAAGAATAGAGAAAATCAGGAAATACCTGGAGGGAAAAGAAATCAAGAAAACTGTATTTGTCCCTGACAGGATTATCAATCTTGTCACCACCCAAGGCTAATCTAGACAAGAGAGCCCTGATATGTGGAATCTTACCCGGGAAGAGCAAATCATAATATTTTTGCTCCTGGCAGCTTTTCTCATCGGCCTGGGAATAGAAATGAGGGGAGGAATTCCCCATACTTTGACCCCTCCGTCACCCCCAGAGCTCATCAAAGTCAAGCTCGGTGGGGCCATAAGGAAACCGGGTTGGTACACCTTACCAAAAGGGAGCTCCCTTGAGGAAGCAGTGAATTATGCAGGAGGATTCCTTCCCTGGGCTAACCTCCAAGATGTCAATCTGGATTTTTCTCTTAAAGATGATGAAGAGGTACGCATCCCCAAAGGAAAGTTGGATATTAACCAGGCCTCAGCCAAGGAGCTAGCTGAGCTTCCCGGAATAGGACCTGTGCTTGCGGCAAGAATTATTAAATACCGAGAAAGAAAGGGTACCTTTCAGAGTCTCCTTCAGGTCCTAGAAGTTAAGGGAATGGGGGAAATTCGTCTTCAGAGAATCAGGGAAATAATATCTCTGGGTGAGGATGCGTCAAATCACCTTAATCAAAACTTAAAGCTGAGGGAAACTCTTTGAGTGGTTCCCAGTTCCCCATAAGGAACATAAGCATAGTCAAAACGCACCTTGCCCTTATGAATGCCTAATCCCGCCGTAACCCCTGACCCAATGGATCGATTGCTCCTGTATCCCAATCTTAAAGCTAGCATCTTTCCCAGCCACCACTCCAATCCTGCACAATAATAAACCGGCTCATCACTGGGGTTGACTAGATCAGCAGCCAGAATAAGGGAACCAGACTTTACCGCCGCACCCCCTCTTATGGTAAAGGGAAGGGAATCAGTCCCTAGAGAAGTTCCTATGTTTTGACCTACCAGGGCCAGGGAGACTGATTCACTTAAAGAGAATAGAACTCCTAAATTACCGCTATAAGCGCTTTTCAAATCATCGGCAATATTGCTTTCAATAAGACCCACCGCCAAACCTACCCCCAAGCGGGGGGAAATTTGATTTCCGTATCCCACGGATACCTGACGATCAAAAGCAGAAAACTCTCCTGAAGGTTCGCCCCACTCATCTCTACCTTCCATCTTTCCCATATTCACATAATTGACTCCCAGGGCTGCTGTCCCTCCCCAGACAGGCAATGCCGCTCCCAGATAGCCTTGATATATTTCGGCAAACCATTGATTGTATGTAGCTGAAAACTCCCTATCTTTCACTTGAACCAGAGCTGCAGGATTCCAGTATAGAGAGGTGGTATCATTAACTACCGCCGAGAAAGCTTCTCCCATAGCAGTGGCTCTAGCTCCCACGGCTATCTTGAGAAAACTAGCAGCGGTAGTCCCGCTGCCACTCCCATAGACCTGAGAGGGTAAAACCAAGGCCCATATAATCAGAACTAAACCTATCCATCTTTTTCGCATAGCTTACCTCTTTACCTTACAA
>SOJT01000149.1 GCA_004376485.1 Candidatus Aerophobota bacterium
GGATGAAGCGATGTTTTCCTATGCTGATGCTTTGAGTTATGTAAATTCCCTGATAAACTATGAGAAAAAGAAGGATTACAGCTATGACGGGCAATCTTTCAATCTAGAGAGAATGAATCATCTTTTAACTCTTCTGGGTAGACCTCACCAAGGTTTGAAGGTGATCCAGGTAGCTGGAACCAAAGGTAAAGGTTCCACAGCAGTCATCACCAGTTCCATTCTTACCGCGGCCAACCTTAAGGTGGGGCTATATACCTCTCCCCATCTTCTCACTCCTCGGGAAAGAATCAGAATAGGGTCTTCTTTAATCAGGGAAGAAGAATTCGTCTATTTTCTTGGTAAGATAAAATCTAAAGTAGAGGCTACGTCTTATCTGGAGCCTACTTTTTTCGAAGTTTACACTGCCCTTGCTTTACTCTATTTTTCCCAGCAAAAAGTCGATTTAGCTGTCCTTGAAGTAGGACTGGGTGGTAGATTAGATGCTACCAACGTCGTTCGTCCCCTGGTAGGAATCATTACCCAGATAAGTTTTGACCATATGGATGAATTAGGCTACGATCTTGCTTCTATAGCTAGAGAAAAAGCGGGAATTATCAAAGAGGAAATAGATGTAGTCTCCTCCCCTCAGGAAGATATAGCTTCTTCCGTCATCGAAAAAGTTTGCCGGGAAAGAAAAGCCCGCCTGTACCAGGTGGGCAAAGAAATCAATTTTAGGCTTTTGGACGCTTCTCTTGATGGTCAAAGATTTCAGGTACAAACCACTACCAGGGATTACCCCTGTCTTTTTCTTCATCTTATGGGTCAGCATCAGATCATCAATGCTGCTACAGCCATTGGGGCAGTGGATTTACTTAGAAGCTCTAGAATTTTTATTCCCAGGAAGGCCGTCGTTGAAGGAGTTAGGAAAGTTCGGTGGCCAGCAAGGGTTCAGGTTATCTTCAGAGATCCTCTTCTCATTGTGGACTGTGCTCACAATGGTGCTTCGGCACTGGCACTATCCAAATGCCTTCAAGAGTTTTTCCCGGAAAAAAGAATCATCTTAATTCTAGCCATCCTACAAAACAAAGATGTGAAGGAGATAGGAAGAGCGCTTTTTCCACTGGCGGAAAGGGTCATTTTGACCAAGAGTGACAGTCCGAGGTCCATGGAACCCGAGGAGATAAAGACAATACTGAGTGAATACTGTCCGGGGAAAATAATAATTACCAAAAACACCAGGGAGGCAATGAAGTACTCCCTTGGCCTAACCAACAGGGAAAATCTTATTTGCTTTGCCGGCTCTTCCTATCTTGCCGGCGAGGTGCTAGCCCTCCTAAACAAATCCGCCAAATTAGGTCCAAAAACGGGGGAGAGAGGAGCCAAATCATGCCTAAGGGTATAGCTGCTTCCCCTGGAATTGCTATGGGAAAGGCATATATTCTGGAAAAGGAGGAGTATTGCATTCTGGAATACAAAATAAAAAAGGAGGAGGTAGAACAAGAACTAAAAAGATTTGAGACGGCAGTTGAAAACTCAAAAAAGGACCTTGGGAAAATTAAGAAAAGAGTAGAGGAGGAGATGGGAGAAAAAGAAGCTTATATTTTCCAAGCTCACCTCTACATTCTGGAAGATCCTCTTTTTATCCAGGATATCACCAGAAGGATAAAAAGACAGAGATTGAATGCAGAGACAGCGGTAAGAAGGACCCTTGAGGTCTTTGAAGCAAAATTCGCTTCCGCTCGAGCTGAATTTGTCCGTAGGAGGTTTGGTGATGTGGAGGATGTAGGAGGACATATCTTACGGAACCTCCTGAAGCGGCCCACTCGAACTCTTTCTCACCTCGAAGAAGACATAATCGTAGTGGCTGATGATCTTGCCCCTTCGGATACTGCTTCCATGCAGAAGGGCAGAATTCTGGGTTTTGCCACCAATGTGGGAGGAAGAACCTCTCATAGCGCTATAATGGCTCGGTCTATGGAAATTCCTGCCGTGGTTGGCCTGAGGGATATTACCAAAAAGGTTGAGCCCGGATCAGTGGTCATTTTAGACGGAAACAGGGGTCGAGTCATTATCAATCCTAGTTTTCAGCAACTGGAGAATTACCGGAAGAAAAAGAAGAGATTTATCTCTCATAAGAAGAACCTGGCGACCTTGAGATCTCTTCCTGCTCAGACGCTGGATGGCCGAGAGGTAAGTCTGGCAGCTAATATCGCTGCTCCGGAGGAGGTAGAGCTTGCTGTAAGAGAGGGAGCGGAAGGTATAGGACTTTACCGTACCGAGTATCTTTACATGAATAGAAGCAGTTTACCTTCCGAAGATGAACAGATAGAAGCGTACAAAAAGGTGATAGAGAAGGCAGCTCCTAATTCTGTAATCATCCGAACTTTGGATTTGGGAGGAGATAAATTCATCTCCCACTTCCCTGTGCCGGCAGAGATTAATCCTTTTATGGGCTGGAGGGCCATAAGGCTGTGTTTGGAAAGAGTCGATATTTTTGAAACTCAGCTGCGAGCTATTTTGAGAGCATCTCGATTCGGTAATGGTAAGATTATGTATCCCATGATCTCCGGAGTGGAAGAAATCAGGAAAGTGAACCAGATTCTGGCCGGGATAAAGGAAAAACTGAGGAGGGAAGGTACTCCTTTCGCTGAAAACGTAGAAGCTGGGATTATGATTGAAATTCCGTCAGCTGCTGTCATAGCCGACCTTTTAGCTAAAGAGGTCGATTTCTTTAGTCTAGGTACCAATGACTTGATCCAGTACAGCCTAGCTGTAGATCGGGTTAACGAAAAAGTGGCTTACCTTTACCAACCTCTCCATCCCACCATCCTGAGGCTAATCGACAATGTCATCAAATGCGCCCATAGAGAGGGTATCTGGGTGGGGGTATGCGGAGAAATGGCCAGCGATCCTCTTTCTGTCCTGATTCTCCTGGGGCTGGGAGTGGATGAATTCAGCGTAGCCCCTACCAGCCTCCTGGAAATAAAGAAGATTATCAGAAGCGCAGAATGGGAAGAGACTCAGGAGATCGCAGTCAAGATGCTCAAGTCCAAAACCTCCTATGAGGCAAAGAGACTGGCTGAAAGAAGACTATCCCGAAGAATTAAGAGGATTGTAAGAGGCAATAATAATGCTGGATGATTTGGAAAAAATAGAAGCCATTGACAAGGAGAGAATGAGAGATTTCCTCCTGGAATTCCCCCTTCATTGTAAAAGAGCGAGGAGGCTGGCGGAGGAGTACCCTATTCCCAAGGAGCTTTCAAAGAAAAAAGAAAAGATTATCATATGTGGACTGGGAGGATCAGCCATAGGAGGAGAGATTTTAAAAACATTGCTCTACCACGAGGAAGATGTAGCTGTTTTCATCAACCGAAACTACTCTTTGCCAGAGCTGGCGGGCAGGAATACCCTGATCTTTGCCGTAAGCTATTCGGGAAATACGGAAGAAACCTTAGCCGCATATAAAGAAGCCAGGAAGAGAGGCTGCCCGATTTTTTGCATCTCCTCTGGTGGCGAGCTAAGAAGGAGAAGTGAGGAGGACGGTGTTCCCTGTCTGGTGATTCCCTCTGGAATGCCTCCCCGGTGCGCTCTAGGCTACTTATTCATTCCTATGCTAAGAGTCCTGGAGAGAGCCAACTGGCTGAGACCTCATGATTATGAAAAGCTTTTCCAGGTCCTCACAGATCTTCGGGACAGACTCTCCCCCTCAGTCCCGACCAGGGAAAACCTGGCCAAAGAGGCTGCTATAGACCTTTACGGAAAAATACCTCTCATCTGGGGAGTGGAGGGAAGAACAGATGCGGTAGCCCACCGACTGAAGACCCAGTTTAACGAAAACAGCAAAATTCTGGCCTTTTGGGATGTCTTTCCCGAGCTAAACCACAACGAAATCGTAGGATGGGGAGGAGAGGGAAAGATAGATCTCAAAAATTTCTATCCTATATTCATCCGGGAGGAGGGTGAAGAGGAAAAGATCAGAAAAAGAATAGAGGTTACTCAATCCCTGCTTGAGAAGGTGGGAATAAAGGGAAAAGAGATATGGACAGAGGGCAGGGATCTACTCCCTAAAATTTTATCCTCAATATATACCGGAGATTGGATTAGCTTCTATCTGGCCCTTATACAAGGAATAGATCCCACACCAGTAGAGCCCATTGATTTATTAAAGAGGAAGCTCTCTCAAGACCCTTGATCCAAAAGAAGGTGTTTCTTGACCTTGAGCAAGAAAACAATATGATATGAGCAATGG
>SOJT01000022.1 GCA_004376485.1 Candidatus Aerophobota bacterium
TAGGCTGGGTACTTATCACCGGGGCTCTGCACCTGGATGGGTTCATGGATACCATTGATGGACTGTCCGGGGGTAAAACTAAGGAGGAAAGACTAAAAATAATGAAGGACCCATCCGCTGGGGCCAAAGGTATCATTGGCCTGCTGGCCCTTCTGGGGTTAAAATTCCTCCTGCTTCTAGAAATAGAGCCGTCTCTGAAGATGGGGACTCTTCTCCTGACACCGGCAGTTGGCAGGTGGTCTATGGTTCTGGCAGTTTACCTGGCTCCTTATGCCCGTATGGAAGGGCTAGGGAAAGCGTTTACAACTCACAAGGATAGAGAAACCGTTTTTTGGACCAGCTTAACTGCAGGTATCCTGGGGCTGGTTATATTTAAGTCTTCCTTCCTCTATATTATAGGAGTATGTTTGGGGATAGTCTATCTCTCAACCCTCTATTTCAAGAGTCGAATTGGAGGAATTACCGGTGATACTCTGGGAGCCCTCAACGAAATCATTGAACTGACTGCTCTTTTTTCCATTTGCTGTTTAGCCAAAGCTGGAGCCTTTTAAATTTTAAGGATATACTCTGTGCTTCGTCTAATGGGCTGTAAGAGGTACTTCGATGCAAGTTTTAATCGATGAGATAAGAAACAAACTTAAATGTGCCGTGGATGAGAGCAGAGCCGAGGGACTTCTACTCTCCGGTGGGCTGGATTCAAGTATCCTCGCCTCTCTTGCTCCCGATGTTAGTGGATTTACAGTTACTCTGGAACCTTACGGAGAAGATGGAGAGTACGCTAAGATACTTACCCGAATCCTCCAGGTTAAATACTATCACAGGATGATCGGTATTGATGAGGCATTTCATTCCATACCCACTGTAATTGGGATTCTGAAAAGCTTCGATCCCGCTATCCCCAATGATATAGCTGCTTACTTTGGATTGAAACTGGCTAAAGAAAAAGGAGCAAAAAATGTGATGACCGGTGATGGCAGTGATGAGCTCTTCGCCGGATACAGTTTCATGTTTGATTTACCCAATCTAGAAAGTTATATTCGAGGACTTAAAGGCAAGATGCGTTTTTCCTCCAATATTCTCGGTCAGAAGTTGGGAGTAGAAATAAGGCAGCCTTATCTCTCTCATGAGATGATCGAGCTGGCTCTGAAGATACCGAAGCATCTTAAGATAAGGGCTGAGGAAGGAAAAACATGGGGCAAATGGATCCTACGCAAGGCTTTTGAAGGTGTCCTGCCCCCAAAGATTATCTGGCAGGACAAAAGACCCTTGGAATATGGCTCGGGAACAAGAAGGCTTCGCAGGATTATCTCAGAGAAGATTTCTGATGAGGAATTTGAAGAGAAAAGGAGGGCCTATCCGGTGAGATTTATGAGCAAAGAGCATCTTTTCTATTTCCAAATATATCGAAAAGTGGTAGGAGAAATTCCAGCTCCTAAGGCGGGCCAGGCGGCTTGTGGTGGATGCGGAGCAGGGATAGAAAAAGAGGCAAACCACTGCCGCATCTGTGGAGGTATTCAGAATGAGTAAGGTATTTGTTTCCTGGAGTGGAGGGAAGGAAAGCTCTCTTGCCTTTCATAAAGCGAAACTTGATGGACTCACCCCTTCATATCTTCTCAATATGATTACTCAGGACGGCTCAAGATCAAGAACCCATGGATTAGCTCGAGAAGTTCTATCACTCCAGGCAGAGGCCATGGGTGTCCCTCTCATTCAGAGAAAGACAGGCTGGAAAAGTTATGAAGATAATTTCAAGAAGGTAGTCCTTCAGCTAAAAGAGAGAGGGATAGAAGGAGGGGTCTTCGGAGATATAGACCTGCAGGAACATCGAACCTGGGTCAAGAGAGTCTGCAAAGAAATAAGCATTCGACCATATTTACCCTTGTGGGGAAAACAACAAAAGGAAATCCTTGAGGATTTCATAAATTCAGGATTCCAAGCAATTGTAGTGGCGGTAAAGATAGAATTTCTGGGTAAAAAGTGGCTTGGTCGCAAAATTGATGGTAGATTCGTTAAAGATATAACTACCCTCGAGAATATTACCCCTTGTGGTGAAGCCGGTGAGTATCACACATTGGTCATTGATGGTCCCATATTCAAAAAGAGGATAATAATACTTGAGAGCAAAATTCATCAAAGAGAAGAGCAGCGGTTGCTAGATATTTCAAGATGCATTCTGGAAGACAAAGCTGGAAGACAGAGAATGAAAGAATATTTAGGGCGACCATGAGACTACTAGTTATTATCTTGGCCTATTTGTTAGATTTGATTTTCGGTGATCCCTACTATCTGCCTCATCCAGTCAGGGGTATGGGGAAGCTCGTCAAGTATCTGGAGAAAAGGTTGAGAAGAAAGTCTGTCTCGGCCGAGGTACTAGCGGGGACGGTCTTGGCCATAACAGTGGTGGGGCTAGTATATCTGGGTAGCTTTTTTGCTATTAGACTCGCCGAGCATGTTAATAGATGGGCAGGATTTGCCCTCAGCACCGTCCTTATCTTCACCGCTCTTTCTACCAGAAGTCTGGATAAGGAGACAAGATCTGTCCATGAGTCGCTCAAATTAGGAAATATCGAGGATGCTCGAAAGAAGCTTTCTCTGATAGTGGGAAGAGATACCCAGACATTGGATCAAGATGAGATTATCAGGGCAACAGTAGAGACAGTTGCAGAAAATAGTGTTGACGGCATTATCTCGCCTCTATTTTATGCTGCTCTTGGTGGAGCTCCGCTGGCCCTAACTTATAAGGCTATTAATACCCTGGACTCTATGGTTGGTTATAAAAATGAAAGATATCTTTATTTCGGCTGGTTTTCAGCAAAGCTGGATGATGTGGCCAACTATATTCCCGCCCGCCTCAGCATCCTATTGATTCCTTTAGCTAGCCTTATCTTGAAGAAAAGAGCATTGAGAGCTCTACATACCATCCTCAGAGATGGGAAAAAATCTCCCAGTCCCAACGCTGGCATACCAGAAGCTGGTTTTGCTGGCGCCTTAGGAATCGAGCTTGGTGGAGTGAATTACTATCAAGAGAGAAGGGTCTCTAAGCCCGTTTTAGGAATTGAGACTAAACAAAGAGACCAGGAGGATATTATTCAGGCAATTAACTTAATGTGGGTTATCTCAAGCATTACTTTCTTAGGAGTAGTGTTCATTTTATGGTATTTCTTAAGATGATCTTTCAAGGAGGGTCTAAAAAATGAAGAAGAAGAAAAGGAATTTAGTAATGTTGTCAGTATTGATAGCAGGAGGGATCCTGGCTTGGGCTATATTCGCTACTCGCATCACAATACTTCCTCCAAAGAAACCCTGGCTAATGGTGACTGATGACCTGGGGAGAGAAGTAACCATTTATAAACAACCGGAGACTATTGTTTCATTGGCACCGAGCAATACAGAAATACTTTTTGCCTTGGGGTTGGGAGATAAAGTCATTGCCGTTTCAGAATATTGTAATTACCCATTAGAAGTTCAAAATAAAACAAAAATCGGTGGTTTTTCCACGGTTAACATCGAAAAAGTGGTTGATTTGGAACCAGATTTGGTTCTTGCTACTGGTGGTATACAGGAAGCTGTTGTTGAAGAATTGGGAAGACTTGGCCTGACGGTGATAACTTTGGCTGCCAGGAGTATTGAGGATGTATTCGAAAATATAAGATTGGTGGGCAAGGCTGCCGGACAACTGGAAACTGCTAGAGAGTTGACAACTAACCTGGAACAAAGGATTAAGGCTGTGACTGATAAAATCAAGGATCTACCAGAGAGTCAAAGGCCAAGAGTATTTTATGAGGTTGAATATGAGCCTTTGATGACAGCAGGTCCAGGAACATTCATTCACCACTTAATTCATTTAGCTGGAGGAGTCAACATTGCCTCCGATGCGGTAACAAAATATCCCGTATATAACTTAGAGATATTAATCGAGCGCAATCCAGAGGTGATTATTATTTCTCTGTGGCATGGTAGTATCGCCGTCTCGGTTGAAGGAGTAAAAAGTCGGGAAAGATGGCAAATCATAGATGCAGTCAAGAATAATCGGGTATATGCGATTAATGCAGACATCATCTCTCGTCCTGGACCTAGAATAGTAGATGCATTAGAAGAGATAGCCAGGTTCATATATCCAGCTCTTTTTAAAGAATGAAGTGCCGGGAGGTGAGGATTGTATAAAAATTACCTCAAAAAAATCTTCCATTGGAAGT
>SOJT01000099.1 GCA_004376485.1 Candidatus Aerophobota bacterium
GAGAAAATTTTCCTCCCCGGGGAAGCATAAATATCCCGATTTTCCTTCCTTCCTCAGCAAAATTTTTATCAACATAAGCTAATCCAACTTGAATTCCTTCCACCAGGG
Organism: Candidatus Aerophobota bacterium; assembly: GCA_004376485.1. GTDB lineage: Bacteria > Aerophobota > Aerophobia > Aerophobales > AE-B3A > SOJT01. Next base: position 109 of record SOJT01000099.1, read on the forward strand.
CGGAGCTCGTGACTCTGCCCATATATTGACCTTTTTCATCAACCACAGGGTCTTCAGATTTTACCATTCTGATGCCTTTAGATTTCATCTTAAAACGAATAACCTCCATTTTCCTTTGGGCTTGTCTTTCTAAAAGGCGCTTTTTCCCAATAAAGTAAGGTTTGTGAAGCTTAACAAATGCCCCATAGCCAGCCTCGGTAGGGGTAATACAGTATTTGCCGGCTAACTCGTGTCCGTACAAGGGTAGACCAGCTTCAACCCTGGTTGAATCTCGGGCCCCCAGACCGGAGGGTTTAATACCAAACTCTTTGCCTTCTTGTAAAAGCAGAGTCCAAATGAGAGGAGCATCTCCAGGATGTAGATAAAGCTCATAGCCGATGTCTTCTCCGGTATAACCACTGCGGGAAATTATCATCTTTATTCCGGCGAGTTTAACCTCTATAAATTCATTTTTTGCCATCCTGGCTAATTTTCTCTTTAGTTCTTTCTCTTTGGCCAATTTCTGTAATATAACTAGGGAATTAGGGCCCTGGAGAGCCAGATCAACTTTTTGATCCTTTCCCGATGAACTACTCTTTAAATCCTTAAGAACCGCCTTCCCTTCAACCTCTTTATTGGGGTGGTCTCGATCTATAAGGAATTTTTTGGAATTGACGGCATTTAGCCAGGCCCAGATCTTTTTCTCATTAACGGCATTGACCACCATCATATATCGATCGTGACGGCGGCGATAGATCATAACATCATCCAGGATATTACCATCCGGATCGAGAAGGTAAGTGTACTGAGATTGTCCGTCCTTTAACCATCGCACATAGTTGGTAGAAACTGTATCTAAGAAACTGGCAGCGTGCTCACCGGTAATTTTTATCACTCCCATGTGGGTTACATCAAAAAGTCCGACTGCCTCCCTTACCGCCTGGTGCTCCTCGCTAATACTGGTGTAACAAACCGGCATCTTCCAACCGGCAAACCTAATAAACCTGGCACCTAGTTTCAAATGCTCCTCATATAGAGGAGTCTGCCTCACCTTGTCTTTCTCTTCCTTATAGTGAAACTCCTCTTTCACTGCCGGAAATTCGAGTAGCTTATTGACAATCTTTTGTCCGACAAAATAAGGCTTTGATAGATGAAAATAAGAGGGGTGAGTCTTATATAGAGAAAGTCCGTCAGTTGTAGATTTAGGGTTTTCTTCGGAAGGTAGGCCTGCTTCTGAATAAAGGTGATCTCTGGTCAAAAGCCCGGCTGCCTTAATGCCAAACTCTTCCCCTTGCCTTAAAAGTAGATTCCAGAGCTTGATGGCGTCATCCGGGTGGATATAGAATTCAAATCCTGAAGATTCTTGGGTATAACCGGTTCGGGAAATGATTCCTTCGATCTCTTTAATCTTCCCTGACCGGAAATGAAATTTCTTAAGATTCGCTAAAGAAGGGTCTATTTTGCTGAGGATCTTGGAAGAGTTTGGTCCGTACAAAGCTATTCCCATCCTGCGTGAGCCTTCTTCGACAGTCTCCCTCAAATCCTCCACTACTGCTGGTCCTTCAATTTTGGCAAATATATCATCACTATCAAAACTAATATATCCGTCCGAATGTCCCCGCAGCCATAACTTTACCTTTTCAGTAGGGGATGGATTAGTCACCACCAAATAATGATCTCTACCCCTATTATCGCAATTTAGGTAGAGGATAGAAACCTCATCGATAAGTTGAGCTCGCCTGTCCAGAAGAAAAGAACGCAGGAGCTCTCCCGGCTTAAGCTTGGCTAGATTATTGGTAGATACCCCTTGAAGAAGCGGCTTCGCTCTTTCTCCACTTACCTTGAGTAGTCCCATGTCGCCCAGGTCAAAAATGGCAGCCGTTCTGCGGACTGCTTTAAGTTCTTCGGTAACATTTTGATAATGAAGAGGCATTCTCCAACCGTTATTTTCGACTAGCTTCGCTCCTAACTTTTGATGCTGGGTGAGTAACCTGGTCTCTTTCACTGACGGTTTTGTGGCAAGATCGTAATGGGGATAACCAAGCTTAGCCGATCGGTCATGGAGGGAGACTTGAGCCTTTGCTCTGTGGGTCAGCTCGGCCACTTCTTGTTTTACTTCCTCGAGAGTCTCCAGATCTATCTTTCCTCTGGATAGGTCCCCAGCGAGCCCTATGTAGCTAAAGGGCTGAATACTCATCAGCACCCGGTGAATAAGTTCGGCTAACTTCTCCATCTCCTCTTTTCCTAGTCCTCGCTGGGTAATCCAGGGGGTTCCCAGACGGATGCCGCTGGCGTCGGCGGCTGTCTCATCACCAGGAATAGTGTTCTTGTTAACCACCAGACCGCAAAGATCCAGGATGCGAGCCGCTATTTCACCCTTTAGAGGAAAGCCGGTCCTGGTTTTGACAGCCTTTAGATCGATTACTAAAAGGTGAGTATTGGTTCCTCTATAGGCTATCCTTAAACCTCTCCTCTTAAGAGAGGAGGCTAATCCTTTAGCATTTTCCACAATTTTTTCTTGAAGTTTTTTAAACTTCTCTGTCTGGGCAATCTTAAAAGCTACGGCCATAGCGGCAAACTTGTTAACGTGAGGACCACCCTGCTCGCCAGGAAAGACAGCATTATCTATTCTTTGGGCCTTCTCCTCATCAGTGGTCAAAATGATCGCACCCCGTGGCCCGCAAAGAGTCTTATGGGTGGTTAAGGTAATTACATCAGCATAACCAACCGGACTCGGATATTGCCCCGCAATCACCAGTCCCGCGGGATGAGCAATATCAGCAAAGAGTATGGCTCCCACCGTATCGGCAATCTCCCTGAACTTCGGCCAGTCAGGAGCCCAGGGATAGGAGGTATAGCCGGCGATGATCATTTTCGGTTTATGCTCGATGGCCAGTCTTTTGATCACCTCATAATCTAGCCTTTCTGTTTCTTCACTGACTTCATAGGAGATAATATGATAGCGCCTGCCGGATCGGTTGAACTGGCTGCCGTGGGTTAGATGTCCTCCATGGGCTAAAGCCATACCCATAACCGTATCGCCGGGTTCAACAAAAGCCTCATAGACAGAGTTGTTAGCCGCTGCTCCCGAGAGGGGTTGTACATTGACAAATATTTGATCAGCCCCAATCTTTATGCGAGAATGGGGATTTTTCTCGGTAGCAAAGCATTGGGCGGCCCGCCTCTGGGCCAAAGCTTCAATAAAATTGACGTATTCGCCTCCTTTGTAAAATCGTCTGTCGGCATAGCGTCGGTAGTGGGTAAGCTGATCCTTGAAATCTAATAGCAGCCTTTCTTCATCCCTGGTCATCCTTAAGGGGGGATATCCTTCCGCATAGAGGTTAGTGAAGACCGAGCCCAGGGCCTGCCGGACAGCTTGGGGACAGATGCTTTCCGAGGGAATGAGAATAAGCTTCTTCGCTTGTCTGTTTTCCTCAAAGCTGATGATTAGATCTGTATCCGGGTCTATTCCAGAAAGATTTTCCTCCAGGAGAAAATTTGAATACTCCTGATCACTTTTTCCTGAGGATGCTTCCTTTGATGAAAACTCTCTCTTTTCCATGAATAAATTCCTGTTAGCTAGATCTGGCATTTTGCCTAAGACTTAGATTCAATAGCTTTTTTAATTCTTTTTACTCCTTCTATTATGTTTTCTCTGGAGGTTACATAGGATAATCTGATATATTCCTCTTTCTCCCCTTCGTTTCTTTGACCAAAACAGTTTCTGGCCAATACGGCTACATTTGCTTTGTGTAATAGATATTGTTGAAGCTCTTTTGAGTCACAGAAACTAAGATTTCGGCAAGCCTCAGTTACATTTGGGTATATGTAAAAAGCTCCTCGGGGTCTCAGACATTTAATCCCTTCGATATTATTCAACCCTTCATAAATAATATCTCTTCTTTTTTGAAATTCTGCTATCATGGCTGAAGATTCCGCCTGCGGGCCTTTCAGAGCCTCTATTCCTGCATACTGGGTAAATGTTGCCGTACAGGAATCAACGTTGGTTTCTATTCTTGCAATATGTACGGCCAACTCCTTCTTCATTACCCCAAATCCCAATCGCCAGCCAGTCATGGCGTAAGTCTTAGAAAATCCATCAACCA
>SOJT01000011.1 GCA_004376485.1 Candidatus Aerophobota bacterium
GCTAACTTATCCAGGGAGACGGTCCTAAGAAACTTCATCCACTGAATAGTCTTAAAAGATATGAGCTTTCCTGTTTTCTCTTTGCTGCAATTACTACAGAGAATACCCCCCTCATATCCACTAAAATAGACTTGTCTTTCTTTTTCTACCTTCCGGTGGCACTCTACACAGCCTGCAAGATATGGCCTGTATCCCAATATGGTCAGCATTCTTAGCTCGAAGGAACGCATGAGGACCGGTAGGCTCTTCTTGGGAATCTTCTCCAGTAAGAAGAGCGTCTTCAATAAGAGATTAAAAAGAAATGGAGGAGTCTCAGCTCCGTGAACGAATTTCATGATTAGTTCAACAAAGCAGTAGCCATAGGCCAGCCTGATGAGTTCATTTCTGATTCCAAGAAAGGAAGAGTTAATTTTGCATTCGTTAAATGTATCTACCTCTATCCGCCTGCTTTTATAAAGAACTGCGGTTACATATGAGAGCATCTGCATAGCAGGGGCAAATCTACTTTTCAGCCTTCTCGCACCATTGGCTACCGCCCTTATCTTGCCGTATCGAGGGGAAAGAAGCGTTATTATCTTGTCCTGATCTCCCAGCTCAGAGTCTGACAAAACTATAGCATCCGTCTTATAGAGTCTCATACTCTCATCCTTAATCTGATTGAGAAGTCCCTGGGAACCGCCTTACATAGCTCGCCTTCCATTCAAGGCATGACAGAGCGTATCCTCGTCAGCAAACTCCAGGTCTCCTCCTACCGGAAGTCCCATTCCCAGGCGGGTTACCCTGATGCCCCGGTGCTTAAGTAGATTTGCGATGTAAAGAGCTGTTGCCTGTCCATCTGTATTAGGGTCAGTAGCCAAAATAACCTCTTTTGTCTTGTGAGTATTGATTCTTCTTAGAAGACCTCCAATATTGATATCCTGGGGACTCATCCCCTTTGTGGGCGAAATAGCCCCACCAAGAATATGATAGAGACCCTTGAATTTTCCTGTTTTTTCAAAAATGAAAACATCCCAGGGCTCTTCCACAACACAAATAATTGATTTATCTCTTGTCTTATCTTGACAGATTGGGCAAGGGTCAGTTTCAGCAGGGCTGCCACAGATAGAACAATATCTTACCTTCTGCATAACTTCTCTTATGGCCTCGATGAGCCGGCTGCCGTATTCTCTGGAAGTTCTTGAGATAAAGAAAGCCAGACGCTGGGCTGATTTCTCTCCTATACCGGGTAGGTTACTAAACTCTTTGATCAGTTTATTAATAGATCTTACAGTGTACATAGATTCTTCTCCTCAAGGGCACTCGGTTTATAGAAAATAAATCTCAGAGGTTGTTATCTCCAACTTACAGGGATTCTCAGTGCTCCCCTATTCTTATCTTCGAACAAAAGATAGCCGTGTTTTCCCCCATATTCATAAAGCTTCTTAACTAGATTTACATCATACCTGCAGTACTCGGCAAGTTCATCCATTCTGCCTTCCTTAAACCAGCGTACTGCATCTAGACCATTTCCGATTTTTCCCTGGCCCAGGGTAGCTCGGGATAGATGCTCCAGGCTCAGAGGAAAACCCAGATGTTTACTTACAACTTCGTGTATGTCTAAAGTTGGAACCTTTGCAAGATCGAGGGCAGTGTAGTAGGAAAGCACTCGATAATCAAATCTCTTTATATTGAAGCCTACAACTAAGTCTTTTGCCAAAAGCTCAGCTAAGAGTTCCTTAATTTCCTCTTCCCAAAAGACCTGGAATTTATTCTCTATGAGGCTATAGGCTACCGCAACTGATACCTTCATCAAGTGGCTCCTCTCCCATCCTCCTACTTCTTCAGCGGTCTTCTGCGTCTCAAGATCAAAGAACATAATGTCTTTTGGCTCTCTTGTGGTTCTCTTCTTAGGACTCTTCTTTTCCCCTGCCAGAGCTGGTCTCTGTGCTGCTGCAGCACCTCTGGGCTCTGCCGAGAGGAGATAATCCAAAACTAGAATAGCTCCTTTCTTGTCCAATGGCTTATTTGCGCTACCACACCGTGGCGATTGAATACAGGAAGGACACCCTCTCTTACACGAACAGTCCCCAATGAGTTTGAAGGTAGTTTGAAAAAGCTCTCTCAGAATTTCAAATGCTCTTTCTGCCAGACCCACTCCTCCGGGATAGGCATCGTAAATGAAGATAGTAGGCCTCCGAGTCTCCGTATGAAAAGGGAAAGAATAGCCTCCTATATCTTGTCTGTCGCAAGGTACTTTTAAGGGAAAGATGGCTATGGCGGCGTGTTCGGTAGCGTGCAGAGCACCGGCGAAATCAGCACCTTTTGCCGCAAGAGTTTCACTCAAGTTAGAGGGTAGTTCAAGCCAGAGTGAAACTGTTTCGAAAGTTCTTTCCGGAAGGCTAAGAGAATGTTCACTAATTAAACTTTGATCATGTTTTCTGTACTTTTCAAAGCCTGTAATGTGTTCAGTTACTCTGACTTCACCGAGACTCACTCTAGATGTGCCCACCTCCTTTTCCCTGATAACCTTGAGAATTTCCACTTTTTCCCAGGAACTTACCCGGGTGTAATAATCAACGCATCTCTTTCGAGCATAGACGCACCTGGCAGACTGATTAAGGTGCAGGATCTCATATTCCTCTGAGCGGTGAAGGTATATAGCCCCGGGGTGGCATTCATGATATAGTCTTGTCTCATCCACATCCCCTATTACTTTACCAGTTTCGAGGTTAGTGATGGTATATACTTCACCAATGGAGCGGATATTAATGTGTCTTTGAGGATATTTTCTCCGAGAATACCACCTCTCTCCTTCCTTATCTCTAAAAAGCTCACCCTCCTTTTCCAGCCAGGCAACAGATGAAGAAAAACCCTCCCCATAAATCATTCTATCGCTTCCAGACAAAGGATGCTCTGCGGCTGCGCAGGGAAGATGCTCATAGGCAATAGGCTTATTTTCTAAGTTAATTATCATCTTCTCCCACTCCCGGGAAAAAAAGTCTTCTGGATGATGAATAAGATACTGATCCAGGGCGTCATCCAAACCTATCATTATGATAAGAGCGTCTTTTCCGCCCCTTCCCACTCTGCCTCCCCTCTGCCATGTACTCACAATTGATCCGGGATAGCCCAGGAGAATACAGCAATCTAGCTCCCCCACATCTATGCCGAGCTCCAGGGCACTGGTTGATACAACCCCAGCGAGTCTTCCCCCAAAAAGATCAGCTTCAATCGCTCTTCTTTCGGAGGGAAGATAGCCTGCTCTGTAGGAAGCCACCTTTGAGGCTAGGTCCGGACGCTCCTCCTTAATCCAGGAGGACACGAGTTCTGCTGTTCTTCTGGTCTTGGTAAAGAGGATTGTTTTCAAACCTTGACCTAGACTCTCCAGAAAAACATTGGTTGCTTCCGTATAGGGGCTTCCTTCAGTCTCCCAGAGGACAAAGTACTTCTTGCCGGAAGGAGCACCGTCTCTTTTCACCGAAGCAAACTCCTCTCCCGTTAAATTCCGGGCAAATTCTTCAGGGGTATCTATGGTAGCAGAGGAGGCGATAAACTGAACCTTGCTACCATAAAGGGTAAGAATTCGTTTCATTCTTCTCATAACGTGGGCTACATGAGTTCCAAAAATACCCCTATAGGTGTGAAGCTCATCCAAGATGACAAAGCGAAGTTTGGATAGGAAATCTTTCCAGGCAGAATGAAAAGGCAAAATCCCCATCTGGAGCATGTCAGGATTGGTAAGGAGAATATGAGGTGGGCTTTCCTTAATCTTTCTTCTTCTGGAAGAAGAAGTATCTCCGTCGTAAATGTCAGCTTTGATCTTTAAATCCTTACATATCGGGATAAATTCTTCAATGCTGTCGAGTTGATCCTGAGTCAAAGCTTTAGTGGGGAAAATGTAGAGAGCCCGTGTCTCGGGGTCCTTCAAAACTCTTTCCCAGACAGAAAGATTGTAGATGAGAGTCTTCCCGCTTCCGGTTGCCGCAGTAACAATGACATTCTTGTCTTCTCTGATAGCTTCTATAGCCTCCACCTGGTGTGAATACAAATTGGGAATGTTGTGGGCTCGAAGATAAGAGTTAATGGGCGCAGGGAAGGGTACCTCTGGCTCTAGGAACTCAGCCTCATGGCGAGCTATCTCTTCAACGTGCACTATCCTGCTTGAGTAGCGAGAGCTGTGCTTTAGAAATTCAATGAAGTTTTTT
>SOJT01000068.1 GCA_004376485.1 Candidatus Aerophobota bacterium
TCATCTCCCGCATCTCTATAAGTCTGGCAATATCCTCAATAGAATCAGCTACGGCATCCTCCTGGTTCAGAAAATGGAGAATGTCGGAGCGGTCTACAGACATAAGCAACCTGTGAGGTAGGTGCTCCCGAATGTCATTCTTTATTATGTCCGCCTCATGCTCCAGGTCCGAAATTTCCTTTATTTTCTGCCTCACTAGCTCTCTATCTCCTGAGACAAAAGCTTCCATTAGTGGCTGAAGTTGATTGCAACATTCCTTTACCTTTGACATATGTCTATGTAAGGCCTCAAAAGGGGATTTGCGAAACAGAGCACCCATGATGCTTCTCAAATCTATCACCTCCTAAAAGAACTTTTTATCTCCTCAAAGAGAACTTTCTATTTCCTTCAAGATATTTTTAGTAGCTTCCACAGGATCATCAGCCGCCAGAATAGGCCTTCCCACCACTATGAAATCGGCCCCTCTCCTGATAGCCTCTCCCGGAGTGAGGAATCGGTGATGCTCATTACTTACCACTCCCATTGGTCTTATCCCAGGAACTATCAGGAGGAAGTTCCTGGGAAAGGTTCGGCGAAGATCCTCTAGCTCTTCAGGCGAGGTAACTACTCCGTCCAGGCCTGCTTTTTTGGCCAGATGAGCCAGGTGAACAACTTCCTGGGAGAGGTCTCTTCCTACTCCCAGCTCTTCCCTCAATATGGAAGAATCCAGAGAGGTGAGGATGGTTACTCCCACTACTTTTGTATCTTCAGTTTTCCCTTTCAGCCCTTCCATTGCAGCTTCCATCATAGCCAATCCCCCCAGAGTATGCACGGTGAGCATCCTCACTCCCATTCTGCCTGCTGTTCCGGCAGCCTTTGCTACCACCGAGGGGATATCATGAAACTTGGCATCATAAAAAACCCCCACTCCTTCTTTCTGAATACTCTCAATAATCTTCGGCCCGTAGCGGGTAAAGAGCCGAGGTCCCACCTTGAACATCCCCACCAGGTCCCTGAGCTCTTGGCCTAGAAATTCTGCCTCTTTTAGAGTATCCACATCCAGAGCTAGAATGAGCCTCTCTCGGGCGGTTGGCAGAATATTCTTATCCCTATCTCTCATTCCTTAACCAGTTTATAAACCACATCGTTACCCCTGACTCTCTCCTTGACTTTGACTCCTATAGAATCCCCCTTTTTGGCTTCCTGAACAGACTCATTTTCTATTTGCATAGATTCCACTTCCTGCTCAAAATCAGTGGTATGTCCTTTGATATGAATAGTGTCTCCTACCTTTAAACCATCTTCCAGTTCAATAGCCGCCGCTTCTGGATGAGCGAAGTATGTAGTAACTCGCCCAACCCTGGCTTCCTTCATTTGTTTCACCTCCTCATGTGTTATTTCCTCGCACAAACTATGGTCCCACCTCCCAGAACAGTATCTCCCTGGTAGAAAACTACAGCCTGCCCTGGAGTGATGGCCCTTTGAGGCTTCTTAAATCTTACCTGAACCCTGCCATTGGATAGAGGATTTACCGTTGCCGGAGCCTCCTCCATATTATACCTTATCCTGGCTTGAACCTGGGTGAGCTCTTCCAGGTGATCTTTGCTGATATAATTCACATGTTCAGCCCATAGCTCATCAGCATAGATATCTTTTTCTCTCCCTACCATAAGAGTATTCTTTCCCCTGTCAATCTCTACTACATACAGAGGCTCTGAAGATGATATTCCCAGTCCCCTTCGCTGTCCTACAGTATAAAACAAAATGCCTCTGTGCTCTCCCAATTTTTCTCCCTTACTATCAATGATAGGTCCCGGTCGTGCATGCTCCTTAATACGCCTCTCTACAAATCTCCCGTAATTATCATGGGGAATAAAACAAATTTCCTGGCTTTCCGGTCTATCAGCCACGGGAAGTTTCCATTGATGGGCTATCCGCCTGACCTCTTCTTTAGTATAACCCCCCAGAGGCATGAGAGTGTGCTGAAGGCTCTCCTGGGTCATTCCATAGAGAACATAAGACTGATCTTTTCTCGGATCAATACCCTTCTTAAGGAAGAATTTTTTTGCGGATGAATTAAATTCTATCCGGGCATAGTGTCCGGTGGCAATGAAATCGGCATCCAGGGCCTTAGCCCTCATAAGTAAGGCATCGAACTTTATGAATTGATTGCACCTGATACAGGGATTTGGCGTTCTTCCCCGGGCATATTCTCTACAAAAATCACTGATGACCTTTTCCTCAAAAACCCTCTTAAAATTCATAACATAGTGCACGATCCCTAGCCTGGCAGCTATCCGGCGGGCTTCTTCGACCGCTTCCAGGGAGCAGCAACCTGCAAACCTGTCTGCCTCAGCGGCCAAATCCTCAGAGGGCCATATCTGCATGGTCACTCCGATAACTTCATAACCATTCTCTTTGAGAAGAGCAGCGGCAGTAGATGAATCCACCCCTCCGCTCATAGCTACCACCACTCTTTTTCTACTCCTGCTACTCCTTGTTATCAACTTTCGCACACCCTTAGAAACCTTCCCACGCGGAAAGGTTTTCTTAATCCATTCTCACGAAGTAAATATGAAACCATTATACTAGAAAAAAGGTAGAACATCAAGAAAAAAGCTCCTCCCAGAGGAAGAACTGCTCATCTTTCTCATCCACGGGGATCTTTTCTGAAGAGGGATAAAATTTACCCTCCAGGGTGATGAAACGGCGGGCTCGCTTCACCACTGTCCCTATCTCCCTTAATTGACTGAGCCTTGTAATCTTTTCCTTCGCTCGCTTCTCCACAATCCTTTGGGCAGAAATTCTTCCAATACCCGGTACCCTCAAAAGTTCCCAGAAATCGGCTTTGTTTACTTCTATGGGAAATCTATCCGGGTTCTTGAGAGCCCAGGCCAGCTTGGGATCTTGCTCCAGGGAGAGATAATCTTCCCTGCTGAAAAGAAGTTCCTCAGGGCTGAACCCGTACCACCTCAGGAGAAAATCTGCCTGGTAGAGCCTTAGTTCACGAAGGGGGAAGCAGGGAGGTCGGTTCTCAAGGGGAGTATCCAGAATGGGCATAAAGGCACTGTAGTAAACTCGCCAGAGTTTGTAATTCCGGTAGAGGGAGCTGGACAGGTTTAGTATCTCTCGATCTGTCTCACCGGCTGCTCCCACCACCAACTGAGTGGTAATGCCGGCTTTGAGCGGTTTTTCCTTGTTTAATTTAGCTATACTTCTTAACCCCTTCAGGAGCTCCCCGGAAAAGTTCTTGGTGGATGAGAGCTTTGTCAGGTATCGCTCACTTGGGACCTCCAGGTTGATGGATAACCTATCAGCGAGCCTGCCAGCTTCTCTTATGAGAGACTCATCAGTCCCGGGTAAAATCTTAAAGTGAGCGTAACCCTTGTAGGCATATTTTCGGCGAATAATCTGGAGGGTCTTGAGCATACTCTCCTGAGACTTTTGAGGAGACTTATCGATGGCCGAAGAAAGAAAAAGACCATCCACCAGCCCCCGGCTATAATACTGCATAAAAAGCCTGGACAGTTCCTCCGGGGTAAAAGTGACTCTGGGGAAATTTCTATTTTTCCGGTTAGCACAGTAAAAACAGTTTCCCTGACAGGCATTGCTTTGCAGAACCTTGAAGAGTCTAACGCATCTGCCTCTTTCTCCTACAGCAGGATAGATGAACTCAAAACGTTGAAATTTCTTTTGCTTTTTGGCAAATATTGAGGGAAGGCCACATACATCAAACTTAGCTACCTCCCCCAGAACTTTGAGTTTGGCGAAGCTGTCTGGTTTTCTGATCAAATAAGTCATTTTTTCTCCCCCACCCCACTCTCTTCAAGATTTATCCTGCGAAACCACCTGTAAATCCATTCATTGGCAAGCTTGCGATTTTCACAGAATTTGACATTGTTCTACAACCAGACTGAGGTTTGTCAAGACCTCCTAGAGTTTAGCACCAGACCCAAATCTGGACTTGACTTTGATGAGATTCTTTCTAAATGCCTCATTACGTTTTTGGGGTTTTGTTTAGTGAGATTGGTCAACTATTACTTAAAAGGGAAATAACCGGGGGAGCACAAGGCGGAATAACAAAACCGGCTTATGGAAAAGGTACTAATTCTATCCCTCCTAAAGATGTGGATAAAAATACATCCTTCACCGTAAAGAGCTTCAGTTCGCCGTCTTAGTTTCCAACTTTCTCACCTTATAC